>PHCF01000041.1 GCA_002842145.1 Betaproteobacteria bacterium HGW-Betaproteobacteria-6
CTGCGAACTGTGCCTGCCGCCCTGCCCGGTCGAGTGCATCCACATGGAAGTCATCCCCGAAACCATCGACAACTGGAAGTGGAAGTATCCGGTCATCGATATCAAGGCAGCCGCCTGATGCTGATGAATCTGTTCAAGTTCAAGGGTGGCGTCAAGCCGCCGAGCAACAAGCTGCAATCGAACCATCTGCCGATTGCCCAGGCACCGATGCCTTCGCGCCTGATCGTGCCGCTGCACCAGAGCATCGGCGGTACGCCGCGGCCAATCGTCGCGGCTGGCGATCACGTCCTCAAGGGCCAGATGATCGGCCAGGCGGACGGCTGGATTTCCGCCGCTGTCCATGCCCCGACCTCGGGCACCGTGCTCGAGGTGGCGATGCATGTCCGCCCCCATCCGTCCGGCCTCGACTCGCTGTGCGTGGTCATCGAACCGGACGGCAAGGACGAATGGATCACCCGCACGCCGATCAATCACAAGGCAGCAGAGCCGGCCGACGTCTTCCATCACCTGCAGCAATGCGGCATCGTCGGCCTCGGCGGCGCCGGCTTCCCGGCCCACGGCAAGCTGACGCCGTCCAAGGGCGTGGCGATGGACGAGCTGATCATCAACGGCGCCGAGTGCGAGCCCTTCATCACCTGCGACGATCTGCTGATGCGCGAACGCGCCGATGAGGTCGTGCGCGGCATTGCCGTTTTCCGTGACCTGCTGCAACCGAAAAAGGTGTTGATCGGCATCGAGGACAACAAGCCGGAAGCCATCGCCGCCATGCGGGCTGCGGTCGACGCGCAAAACGAGCCGTTTTCCGTCGTTGCCGTGCCGACGCTTTACCCGGCCGGCGGCGCCAAGCAATTGATCCGCGTGCTGACCGGCAAGGAAGTGCCCGGCTCGATGCGGTCGACGGCCGACATGGGCGTCCAGGTTTTCAACGTCGGCACCGCCTACAGCGCCTGGCGTGCCGTCGCCTACGGCGAACCTTTGGTGTCTCGCATCCTGACCATCACCGGCAACGTCCACGCGCCGCGCAATTACGAAGTGCTGATCGGCACGCCGATGGACGAACTGCTCGCCCTCGCCCAGCCACACCCGGACACCGACGGCATCCTGATGGGCGGCCCGATGATGGGTTTCCTGGTGCCCAACCCGCAGGTGCCGGTGGTCAAGACGACCAATTGCCTGATCGCCCACGACGACCGCCTGTTCCCGCCCAAGGCGCCGGAGATGCCGTGCATCCGCTGCGGCGCCTGTGCCCGGGCCTGTCCGCACGAACTGCAGCCGTTCGAGATGTACTGGTTTGCGCGCGCCAAGAATTTCGGCAAGACGCAGGAATACAACATCTTCGACTGCATCGAATGCGGTTGCTGCTCCTACGTCTGCCCGTCGCGCATCCCGCTGGTCCAGTACTTCCGTTTTGCCAAGAGCGAAATCTGGGCGCGCGAACGCGAGAAGAACGCCGCCGATCAGGCCAAGGCCCGTTTCGAGTTCAAGCAGTACCGCGAAGAGCGCGAAAAGGCCGACAAGGCTGAGAAGCTGGCCAAGGCGGCCGCGGCGCAGGCTGCCAAGAAGGCAGCCGAAGCGGCGGCTGCAGCCGCCGCCGAAGGCGATGCCACGGCACCCGCAAGCGCAGCGCCCGACGCCGCGAGTCCCACGGTCAACCCGGAAAAAGACGCAAAACGCGCCACCATCGAGGCCGCCATGGCCCGCGCCAAGGCGCAACGCGAAGCTGTCCAGCCGAAGAACGTCGACAACCTGACGCCCGAGCAACAGCAGGCTGCCGCCGAAATCGAGGCGCGCCGCGTCGCCGCCCACCTGGTAGAGCCCGAGCCGGTCGCCCCGCCCAGCGAGAAATCCGAATAATGTTCGCCCCCGCCCCCTTCCTTCTCAAAGACGCCAGCGTCAGCCAGGTCATGATCCAGGTCTGCGTCGCGCTGATTCCGGGCATTGCCGCCTATGCCAGCCTGGTCGGCCCGGCCATCCTCGTTCAGCTGGTCATCGCCACGCTGTCCGCGCTGCTCGCCGAAGCGGTCATGCTCAAGCTGCGCGGCAAACCCCTGGCGCTCTTTTTGACCGATGGCTCGGCCATCGTCACCGCCTGGCTGATCGCCTTGACTTTCCCGCCGCTCGCCCCGTGGTGGCTGGTCGTCACCGGCACCGCCTTTGCTGTCGTCGTCGCCAAACACCTCTACGGCGGGCTGGGCCAGAACCCGTTCAACCCGGCCATGGTCGCCTTCGCCGTGTGCATCGTCGCCTTCCCGGCACTGATGTCGCAGTGGCCCAGCGTCGGCCTGCAACTCGGGCTGATTGACCAGATGAACATCATTCTGGGCTGGGCGCCGCGCGTCGATGCCCTGTCCGGCGCGACGCCGCTCGATGCGATGAAGACGGCGCTCAAGCTCGGCGAGGGCAGTTTCGATGTCAGCACCCTGCTCGCCAACCAGGACATTTACGGCAATTTCGCCGGCCGTGGCTGGGAATGGGTCGCCGGCGGCTACCTGCTCGGTGGCCTCTGGCTGTGGCATCGCCAGTTGATCACCTGGCATGTGCCGCTCGCTTTCGTCGGTTCATTGAGTCTGATTTCAGGCGCCCTCTGGCTCTATAACCCGGCCCAGTTCGCCAGCCCGCTCTTTCACCTGCTTTCCGGCGGCGCCATGCTCGGCGCCTTCTTCATCGCCACCGACCCGGTTTCCGGCTGCACGACGCCGCGCGGCAAGCTGATCTTCGGCGCCGGCTGCGGTCTGCTTGCCTACATCATCCGCGTTTTCGGCGGCTATCCGGACGGCGTTGCCTTCGCCGTGCTGCTCATGAACCTCTCGGCCCCGGTCATCGACCTGCTCACCCAGCCCCCGGTTTTCGGCATGAAGGACAAGGCATGACCAGCGCCCCGAAGGAATACACCGCTCCGGTCATGGCCGTGCGCACGGCGGCCACGCTGTTCGTTTTTGTGGCCATTTTCACCGGCCTGCTCTCCGCTGCCTATTTGTGGACCAAGCCGGCCATCGAAGCCTCGGCCACCGAAGAAAAAATGAAACTGGTCGACGAGGTGCTGCCGCGCACCGAGTACGACAACGCCCTGCTCGACGACACCGTGGCCCTGCCGGCCACGCCGGAACTCGGTCTGAAAGACCCGACGCTGCTGTTCCGCGCCCGCAAGGCTGGCCAGCCGGTCGCCCTGGTTTTCGAGGCGGTGGCACCGGACGGCTACGCCGGAAAAGTGAAGCTGATCGTCGCCATCCGCGCCAACGGTGAAGTGGCCGGCGTGCGCGTCACGCAGCACCGGGAAACGCCCGGACTCGGTGATTACGTTGACCCGCGCAAGGACAAGAACAAGGCCCGGCCGTGGATCACCCAATTCAACGGCATGTCGCTGGCCAAGGTCGCCGACAAGGCGTGGAAGGTCAGGAAGGATGGCGGCCAGATCGACTATCACGCCGGCGCCACCGTAACCCCGCGCGCCGTGTCCAAAGCCGTGCTGAAGGCCGTCAAATGGGCCACAGCCAACCGCGACCGCCTGTTCGCCGAAGGAGCCGCCAAATGATCACGCGTGACGAATTGAAGAGCATCGCCGACAACGGTATCTGGAAACAGAACAGTTCCCTCGTCCAGCTGCTCGGCCTGTGCCCGCTGCTGGCCGTGACCACCAACATGGTCAATGGCGTCATGCTGTCGCTGGCCACCATCATCGTCATGGCCGTCGCCAACGTCGCCGTCGCCTCGCTGCGCAATTTCATTCCGCACGAAATCCGCATCCCGGTCTTCATCCTGATCGTTGCCGCGTTGGTCACCGTCGTCGATCTGCTGTTCAACGCCAACCTGCACGAACTCTACCTCGTGCTCGGCATCTTCATTCCGCTCATCGTCACCAACTGCATCGTGCTCGCCCGCGTCGAGGCCTTTGCCAACAAGAATCCGCCGCTGCAATCGACTTTCGATGGCATTTTCATGGG
The DNA here is from genome assembly GCA_002842145.1 of Betaproteobacteria bacterium HGW-Betaproteobacteria-6. GTDB lineage: Bacteria > Pseudomonadota > Gammaproteobacteria > Burkholderiales > Rhodocyclaceae > Azonexus. The sequence continues at coordinate 3,942 of PHCF01000041.1, forward strand.
CCTCGGCATGCTGTGGACACTGGCCCTGCTCGGCACCCTGCGCGAGTTTTTCGGCAGCGGCACGCTGCTCGGCGGCATCGACATGGTTTTCCCCAGCCTGCAGCCGATCCAGGTACTGCCGGAGAGCTACCCCGGTTTCCTGCTCGCCCTGCTGCCACCCGGCGCTTTTATTCTGCTCGGCTGCCTGATCGCCTGGAAGAACTGGATCGAAGCCCGCGCCGCCGCGCGCGCCAAGCAGAAGCCGCCGGCGCCGGTCGAAGCGCTCGGCTGCCACTGATCGTTCCCGGCCGCCCGTTGCGGGCCTGACGCCCCCCCGCCCCGCATGCGCATCGAAACCATCCGCCAGACCCTGCTTGCCACGGGCGCCAAGGATTGCCACGTCGACCGTGTCATGCGCGCCTGGGCCCAGGGCAAACCGCTTGATGCCGGGCCGCGCCACCATCCGCCGGAAACCTTCCTGCCATTGGCCTTGCGCAATGCGCTGCCCGGGTTGCACGATGAACTCTCGGGGCTGGCCCGTGTCCGCTCAGAACACCCGGGCGAGGATGGGTCGTCGCGCCTGCTCGTCGAACTGGCCGACGGCCAGACCGTCGAAAGCGTACTGTTGCCGCGCGACGGTTTGTGCATCTCGACGCAGATCGGCTGCGCCGTCGGCTGCACCTTCTGCATGACCGGCCGTGACGGCTTGCTGCGCCAGGTGAGCAGTGGCGAAATGGTCGCCCAGGTGATCCTCGGCCGCGCCCGACGCAAGGTGACGCGCGTGGTTTTCATGGGCATGGGCGAGCCCTCGCACAACATCGACAACGTGCTCGAGGCCATCGACCTGCTCGGCACCGCTGGCGGCATCGGCCACAAGAACCTGGTGTTCTCGACAGTCGGCGATTTACGCGTATTCGAGCGGCTACCGCGGGAAACGGTCAAACCGGCGCTGGCCATTTCACTGCACTCGACCCGCGCCGAGCTGCGCGCCGAACTGCTGCCCAAGGCCTCGCCCATCGCTCCGGCCGAACTGGTCGAACTGGCCGAACAATACGCCCGGACGACGAGCTATCCGATCCAGTATCAATGGACGCTGCTTGACGGCATCAACGACAGCTTCGAAGAGATGGATGGCATCGTCCGCCTGCTCACTGGCAAGTACGCGATCATGAACTTCATCCCGTACAACACCACGGCGGCGCTGTCCTACCGGCGCCCATCGGTCGACCGCATCACCGAATTGACCCGCTATCTGCACGCCCAGGGCATCCGGACGACGGTGCGCAACTCGGCCGGGCAGGATGTCGACGGTGGCTGCGGCCAGTTGCGCGCCCGTGAAAGCGCTCGCCCATTGCTACGGTCAACCGGGAAAATCGGCCAAAAACGAAATGTGCCAGGCGCCGGTTCAGTCAGCTAAAGCCTGCAGCACCACACAATTTTTGCCGCGATCCTTGGCCGCATAGCAGGCCTCGTCAGCCCGGCGGATCAAGCTGCTTTCGGTATCGCCCGGCACTTGCAGGGCAACGCCGATGCTCACCGTGCAGCAGATTTTCACACCTGCCAGCGAGACTGTTTCCTGTCCCGCAAACAGGCTGCGCAGGCGTTCGGCCAAGGCCTGGGCGGCCGAAGCGTCGGCCTCCGGCAACAAGACAACGAACTCCTCGCCACCGTAGCGATAAGCGCTGTCCGAACGGCGCAGGCATCGCTGGATCACCGTCGCCAGGGTTTGCAAGACCTTGTCGCCTTCGAGGTGGCCATGGCAGTCATTGACCCCCTTGAAATTGTCGCAATCAATGACCAGAAGCGCCAACGGCCGGCCGTAGCGGGCGGCGCGTTCGAGTTCCACGGGCAGCCGTTCGTGCAGGTAACGGGAGTTGTACAGCCCGGTCAGCGAATCGGTCTGGCTCAGGCTGCGATAGCGTTCCTCGCTTTCGCGCAGCGCCTCTTCGGCCCGCCGCCGCTCGCTCACATCCTGCAGGGTTTCAAGGGCGCCAACCACTTCGCCAGCCGCGTTGCGCAAGGGGGCCGCGGTAAAAAACAACCAGCGACCGCTATCGCCGAAATGCGGGAAGAAATCCTCGGCCTCGTAGCCGCCCGGGATCAGCATGGAAGGCTGGAAACGGCCGTGATAGAGCCGGTCGACCGCATTCTCGTTGGCGTCATCGAGGACCAGATCGGCCATGATCGGCCGCTTTGAAGGGTAAAACGCTTTCCACTGGCCGTTGGTGCCAATGACGTCGCGGGCCAGCGTCCCGGTCATCGCCTCGCAGGCGCGATTCCAGTGCGTGACGCGGTGCCCGGCATCGATGACCAATGTCGCCACCGATGAACCATCGACAATTTGCGCGAGGTAAGCCTCGCTCTCGCGCAACGCCGCCTCGGCACGCCGCCGTTCGGTGACGTCCTGCAGGGTTTCGATGGCTCCGATGATTTCCCCCGCCGTATTGCGGATGGCGGCGGCGGTAATGAACAGCCAGCGCCCGCCCTGACCGAAGGCCGGGAAAAACTCCTCGGCCTCGAAGGCGTCATCGAGCAAGGCCGAGGGCCGGACTGCGCCGTGATAAACCTGCCCGATAGCCGACTCCTGCGCGCCATCGGCCACCAGATCGGCGAGAATCGGCCGCGACGTGCGGTAAAAGGCCCGCCAATGTTCGGAAAGGCCGATCATGTCGGCGGCCGACACCCCGGTCAGCAAGGCGCAAGCACGATTCCAGTGGGTCACCCGGTGCTCGGCATCGATGACGAAAGTCGCCACCGGATTCCCTTCGACCAAATGTGTGAGGGCAATGCTGTTGCCATCGTTTGTACGCGGCATGAGGGTCCGCCTTCTCTGTCGGGTAGAATTGTTTGTGACAATATGGCGCACCCCGCCGCGCCTGACAATCCATCCACGCCCCCCACCGTGAAAAAAGCCGACATCGAGCAGTTCTACAGCCGCCTGCGCGACGCCAATCCGGCGCCGACCACCGAGCTCCATTACGCCACCCCTTTCCAGTTGCTGATCGCCGTCATCCTCTCGGCCCAAGCCACCGACGTCGGCGTCAACAAGGCGACGGCCCGGCTCTACCCGGTTGCCCCGACGCCGGCCGCCATGCTCGCCCTCGGCGAAGAGGGGCTGACCGACTACATCAAGACCATCGGCCTGTTCCGGACCAAGGCCAGGAACGTCATCGCCACCTGCCGCATGCTGCTCGAACTGCACGACGGTGAGGTGCCGGCCGACCGCGCCGCCCTCGAAGCCCTGCCCGGCGTCGGCCGCAAGACAGCCAATGTCGTGCTCAACACGGCTTTCGGCCAGCCGACCATTGCTGTCGACACGCACATCTTCCGCCTCGGCAACCGCACCGGGCTGGCCCCCGGCAAGACCGTCGAGGAAGTCGAAAAGAAGCTGCTCAAGGTGACACCCGACGAATTCAAGAAGGACGCTCACCACTGGCTGATCCTGCACGGCCGTTACGTCTGCAAGGCGCGCAAGCCGGACTGTGGCCGCTGCGTTGTCTTCGACCTGTGCGGCTACCGGAGCAAGAGCGTATGAAAGTCGCCACCGCCCTCGTTTCCGGCCAGAGGCCGGAAGCGGAGCTGGCCCAGGCCGCCGTCGAGGCGGCACTGGCTGCCGCCGGGCTGGTGCGCGCCGACAACGTCATCCTGTTTCTGAGCCACGATTTCAACCGCAATCCACAGCCCGCCGTGCTTGCCGCCGCGCGCGCCGCCGGCTGCCTGTCGGTCAGCGGCAGTACGGCCAGCGGGCTGTTTACCGAGCGCGGCTGGCGCCTCGACCAGCCGACGGCTGCGGCCCTCGTTTATGCGACGCCGGCCGGTCACGCGCCTGCTGAATCGCCGTTGCTCTCCTTCAGCGGTCACAGCCGTTTGCCCTTCGCCTGGCAGGACGACGTGGAGCGGGTCGGCCTGCTCGACAGCGAAGCCGCCACCTGGTCGCATGGCCGGACAGCGGACAACGCCTGCGCCGAGTTTCAATTGCCCGGGGTGAACGCCCGTCTGGTCCGCTCTTCGGGCCAGCGCCTGCTGGGCGAGCCACAAACTGTCGAGCAATGCGCCGGCTACGAATTGCGCCGCCTTGGCGGCCACAGCGCAGCCGACAGCCTGCGCCGCGCCCTGCCCGCCGATTTGCGCGAGCGCCCGCCCCTGCACCTGATCGCCGCGCTGCGCCAGAGCGACGCGCCGGGCATCGCCCTCCTCTCGGCCAATGCCGATGGCTCGCTGACCCTGGCCGAAACCATCAACGAGGGCGAGACGATCATCTGGGCCATCCGCCAGCCGCTCGCCGCCGAGCAGGAAATGCGCGAAGCGCTGACGACTACGGTCAACCGGGAAAAACCGCCCAATTTCGCCCTGATGTTGTCCTGCATCGGCCGCGGTCCGCTGTTTTACGGCAACGACGACCGCGACCTCCTTGCCTTCCGCGACACCTTCCCCGACACGCCCTTGCTCGGCGCCTACGGCACCGGACAAATCGCGCCGCTGGCCGGCCACAACCGCCTGTTCCACAACACTGCACTCACCTTATTGTTCGAAAGCGCTCATGTTTAATCCCTCCCGCGAGCAGGTCCGCCTCTTCTTTTGCGATGCCTGGAAAAAGCACGTCGACCGCCTGCCACTGGTCGGCGCCGAAGTCACCGCCGCCGACATCGCCGCCCGCCACCCGGAATACCACGCGTTGCTCAACGATCCGAAAGCCGCAGTGGACAAGGAATGGACGCCCGAAGGCGGCGCCATGAACCCCTTCCTCCACCTCTCGCTGCACCTCGCCATCCACGAGCAGGTCAGCATCGACCAGCCACCGGGCATCCGCATGGCTTTCGAACAACTGCGCGCCCGCATGGACCCGCACGACGCCGAGCACGTCCTGCTCGACTGCCTGGGCGAAACGATCTGGCGCGCCCAGAGCCAGGGCCAGCCGATGGACGCGATGGCCTACGTCGATGCGGTAAAGCGCAAATCGACCCTGATTTAACTTGCTACGGTCAACCGTAAAAAACGGCCAAAATTGAAATGCCGGCCTAACTGTCGTCCGACGGCGGGGCAACCTTGATCACCTCTTCGAGCGAAGTGATCCCCTGCGCCACCTTGAGCGCCCCGGAAATGCGCAGCGGCCGCATGCCTTCGCGGAAGGCCTGTTCGCGCAACTTGGGGATCTCGGTAACCGGCTTGATCAGCCGGCGGATTTCAGGCGAGTTGACCAGGATTTCATAGACGCCGACCCGGCCGCTATAGCCGGTCATCCGGCATTCCAGGCAACCGACCGGCTGCCAGATCTGCGTCGGCTCAGCCGATTTCCACGGGGCGACCAGCGAGCGCCAGGCGACGCGTTGTTCTTCCCGCATTGGCACGGCCTTCTTGCAATGCGGACAGAGCGTGCGGACCAGGCGCTGGGCCATGACGCCGAGCAACGTCGAGTTGATCAGATAGGCCGGTACGCCGAGGTCGAGCAGGCGGGTGATCGCCGATGGCGCGTCGTTGGTATGCAGCGTGGACAGCACGAGGTGGCCGGTCAGCGCTGCCTGGATGGCCATTTCCGCCGTTTCGAGGTCGCGGATTTCGCCGATCATCACGATGTCCGGGTCCTGCCGCATGAGGGCGCGCACGCCGTCGGCAAAACCAAGCTCGATGCTGTGCTGGACCTGCATCTGGTTGAACGCGGCCTCGACCATTTCGATCGGGTCTTCAATCGTGCACACGTTCACTTCCGGCGTCGCCAGCTGTTTCAGCGTGGTGTACAGCGTCGTCGTCTTGCCCGAGCCGGTCGGCCCGGTAACCAGGATGATGCCGTTCGGCGTCCCCGTCATCTGCTTCCAGCGCGCCTGATCCTCATCGGAAAAACCCAGCGAGCGAAAGTCGCGAACAAGCACTTCCGGGTCGAAAATCCGCATCACGAGCTTTTCGCCGAAGGCCGTCGGCAACGTCGACAAACGCAGCTCGACCTCCTGCCCGGCCGGCGTCCGGGTCTTGATCCGACCATCCTGCGGGCGGCGTTTCTCGATGACATCCATGCGCCCGAGCAGCTTGATCCGGCTGGTCATCGCGTTCATGACCGCCATCGGAATCTGGTAAACCTGATGCAGCACACCATCGATGCGGAAACGGACAATGCCGAGATTGCGCCGCGGCTCGATGTGGATGTCGGAAGCGCGCTGATCGAAGGCGTACTGCCACAGCCAATCGACAATATGGACAATGTGCTGGTCGTTGGCATCGAACTGCTTGTTGACCTTGCCGAGTTCGACCAGTTGCTCGAAGCTCGACAGGCCGGCCGTCACCTCGCCCTTGGCCGCCGCCTTCTTGACCGACTTGGCGAGATTGAAGAATTCGACGAGGTAACGGCTGATGTCCTCGGGATTGGCCATGACGCGGCGAATCTGCTTGCGCAGGATATTCTGCAGCTCCTCGACCCATTCGCGCACATACGGCTCCGCCGTCGCGATGACGATCTCGCGCGTCGTCACCTGCACCGGCAGGATGCCGAAACGCGCCGCATAGGCGCTCGACATGACTTCCGCAACGCCGGTGAAATCGATCTTGAGCGGGTCGATGTGCTGGTAGTCCATGCCGGTACGGCCGGCCAGCCATTCGGTCAGCACCTCCAGCGTGAGCAGGCGGACGGGCGGCCCGGCCTGGCGCCACTTTTGATCGGCAATGACGATCAGCGGATGCGTCTTGCCGCCATACAGACGACGTTCGCTCTTGAGCACATCAGCCGCCTCCTGGCTGACCAGCCCATCCTCCACCATCCAGTCGAGCACTTCGCTCAGTGCCAGGCGATGTTCGCCGATATTCTTGTCGCTCATGCCGGCAATATAGCACGCAGCAGGTAACGATTTGTAAGCAGACGGCACTCTGTTTGCACACCTTTACAACTTGCCGGGAACCCGCGATTTCATGCACCTAGAATGAAGTCGTACCCACTCGCAAGGAGCGAAAAATGAAAACCCGCCTGATGATGATCGCCAGCGCCCTGCTGGTTTCCCTGATCTGCCTGCCGGCCAGCGCCCAGCCTGCTCAAAGCCCGGGCGGAACGGGTGGTGGCATGAACGGCATGGGCCCCGGCGGCGGCGCCGGGATGATGCAAGGCGGCGGCCCGCGCGCCCGTGCCCCGCGCGACTGCAGCCTGGCCCCGAACCCCGCCGCCTGCACCGCCCAGCGCGAAGCCCGCGCCCAGGCCCGCGAAGCCTGCAAAAACACCGCCGGCCCGCAACGTCGGCAATGCATGCAGGAACAGCGGCAAAACTTCGACTGCGCCAAGGCCGGCAACCCGCAGCAATGCGAAGCGCGCAAGATGGCCTACAAAGAATGCCAAGGCCAGACCGGCCCCACCTTCCGCCAGTGCATGCAACAGAAAATGCCGCCAGTCGATTGCAGCAAAGCCCCGAACCAGGCCCGCTGCGAGCAACACCAAAAAGCCCGCGCCGCCTGCCAGGACAAAATCGGCCCGGAACACAAAGCCTGCCTGCGTGAGCAGTTCGGCGTCAAATAAAGCTGCGGAATGCCGGGTAACCGGCATTTCATTTTTGGGCAAATATTCCGGTTGACCGTGGGATTGGGACAATCAACGGGATAGCTGGCCAACAAAAAGGAACCTCTCGGGTTCCTTTTTGTTGGGGGTATTCAGAGGCGATGGTTTGTCTGGTGTGTGCCGTTTGCTGCCGTAGCCGGTATTGGAAAGCGGTCACTCAGAACATTTGAATTCACCGGCCTGCGCGTCTTTTCGCTCAGGTCCGGTGGAATGATGAGTTAGAGTTGGACATCGCTGGGCCAAGGGACGGTCTTGTTGACTCCAGATGGGCAGAACAAACCCTGCGCGTTCACGCCAAAGGCAGCCTGAGAAAGATCCTCAATCATTCGAACAAACTGATAGACGTGATCTGGTCCAGACCATCCCTTGGCTGCAATTTGAAAGATGAAGTCGACGATTTCCGCACCTGAATCTAAGCGTGCAAGCTCAATGTCGTAGGTGTGACTATTGGCGTCAGTTTGAACGCATATCGTTTGATGTGTGGAGTCAAACGTAACAAGCTCTCCCAGCGCTGAGTCGGCTACTTTTTCAGTTCTAGAGGAAATCTTGGAACGCTGACTAAGTTGTCTAGTCAGGCGCAGTAACTCTTCGAGCAATTCTCGGTCGGTTCTCGACGGGGATGTATCTTTCGTGGGGACATGGGACTTGATAATCTTTTCAATGGCCTCGTTAAGACGTGGCCAGAAAGTTTCAAATACCCTATCTAGTACCTCGTTTTCCAATCGACTTTCACCAAGAGCCGAATTTATGGCGCCGACAAGTTTACGAAACTCTGCACGTTCAAATGGTGTCACCTGGAACTGAACGAGAGGCCCAACTATATCTGCGGGATGCATGCCAAATAGGACCGGACAAACGTGGGCCTCATCAAAATTGCTGGAAATGGCCCCTGCTTCATACAATAGCCAAGGCGCTTCTCGACATTCAGGTGTAACGATGATGATCCCGATTCGGGATGCTTTCAGGCGTTGATTTAGCTCAGCGTTCCAATTCTTCCCCTTCGCGATGTCGTCTGGCGAATAGAATGGCTTTACAGCTTGGATGACCGTAGGGAGCCACGTGCGAAGTTCGTCTGCAATGGCTTTCCCAAGCTTTCCGGACCAACTAATAAACACATCCATAAAGTCCCCTAATCTCTAACAGTTATAAAACGGACCCACAGGGTCCGTATATGAAGATATATATGCACCCATTATGCATACCAAATCCCTTGCCCTGCAATGAAGTTTGTTTGGCTGTATCCATATAACAACTCCAATAATACGGACGTGATGAAGCATACTGGGATGGCCGCTATCAGGATAAATTTTCAATGCCCGCTCCTGGCCGAACTCCGCTAAATGACATTTGGAAATACAACCCAAACCACGAAATGCCGGGCAGCCAGCATTTCATTTTTGGGCAAAAATTCCGGTTGACCGTGGGATTGCAAAAATCGGCATGAGGCTCGATCAGCCGTAGCGTTTACAGTCGCTTGCCGTCGTGGAAAGCGACCGGATTCCGATTAAGGGCTGGTCAACGCCTGCTCGGCAAGGATGGGTTCTGCCGTTCGAAAAGCATCGGCCGCCAGCGGCACGCCGCAATAGACGGTAGCGTGCAGGAGGATTTCCTGAATTTCCGCTGCGGATGCACCGTTATTGAGCGCCCCCCGGACATGCCCGCGCAATTCGTGTTGCCGCCCCAGGGCGGTCAGCATGGCGATGGTGATCAGGCTGCGTGTTTTCAGATCAATGCCGCCGCGGCACCAGACGGAACCCCAGGCGTTGGCGGTAATGAAATCCTGCAAGGGTCGGGTGAATTCCGTGGCATTGGCAAAAGCCTTGTCGACGAACTCGTCGCCCATGACCTGTCGGCGCACTTCAAGCCCTTCGATATAGGCATCAGTCATCGATCTTTCTCCTTGAGTTGGCAGTTGGCGAGCGCCATCTTGTCGAGTCGCCGCGCAGCGCCACAAGGGCGCGCCGGTACTCGGCCCGGGTCAGTTTCCCGAGTAAATGGCGGCACTCAATATCCCACAGCTTGCCGACCAGATCTATGGTTTCAGGCGAATTGCCGAGCCACGACAGGCCACCGCCCGCCGTGGCAGCATCGGCCTTCATGAGACGGCAGCAAGCTCCGTGGCATGGCGCGCGCTGAGGCCCGGCGACACGGAGAAGCTGCAAGCTGTTTTTGCCCTGACCTCGTCCACCGAGACGCCGGGGTGCAGTTCGCTCAGGGTCAAGCCGCCGCCTGCATTGACGGTGAACACGCAGAGGTCAGTGATGATCATGTCCACCACGCCCTTGCCGGTCAGCGGCAGGCTGCAATTGGGCAGAATCTTCGGCGCTCCGTCCTTTGCGGTGTGCTCCATCAGGACAATGACGCGCCCGACGCCTGACACCAGGTCCATCGCCCCGCCCGGCCCCTTGACCATCTTGCCGGGCACCATCCAGTTGGCCAGGTCGCCGTTCTCCGAGACCTCAAGACCGCCGAGGATGGACAGGTCGATGTGGCCGCCGCGAATCATCGCGAAGGAATCGGCGCTGGAAAAGAAACTGCTGCCGGGAATGCTCGTGATGGTCTGCTTGCCGGCATTGATCAGGTCGGCATCGACGTCTTCGTTGCCGGGAAAGGGACCGATGCCGAGCAGGCCGTTTTCCGACTGCAGCGTGACGTGCATGCCCGCGGGAATGTAGTTGGCGACCAGCGTCGGGATGCCGATGCCGAGATTGACGTAATAGCCGCTGCGCAATTCCTGCGCCGCCCGCCGGGCCATCCGTTCGCGAAACGGGTCCTGCTTGCCCGGTGTCGCGCCGTCGGCCGTGGTGCGGAACTCGATACGCTTCTGATAGCCGGCGCCCTGGATGATGCGGTCCACGTAAATGCCCGGCGTGTGGATCTGGTCCGGATCGAGTTGGCCCGGCTCGACCAGTTCCTCCACTTCGGCCACGGTGACCCGACCGCAGGTGGCGATCATCGGGTTGAAATTGCGCGCCGTCTTGCGGAAAACCAGGTTGCCGGCATGGTCGCCCTTCCACGCCTTGACGATGGCGACGTCGGCGCGGATGGCCGGTTCCAGAACGTATTCCTGGTCGTCGAAATGGCGGGTTTCCTTGCCTTCGGCCAATCGGGTACCAAAGGCAGTCCGCGTGTAAAAGCCGGGAATGCCGGCACCGCCGGCGCGCAGCCGTTCGGCCAGCGTGCCCTGCGGCACCAGTTCGAGCTCCAGTTCGCCGGCCAGCACCTGGCGCTCGAATTCCTTATTCTCGCCGACGTACGAGGCGACGACCTTCCTGACCTGCCGCGTCTTAAGCAACGGCCCCATGCCGAAATCGTCGACGCCGGCATTGTTGCCGACGATGGTCAGATCGCTCGTGCCGGCGCGCAGCAGGCCGTCGATCAAATTCTCCGGAATGCCGCACAGGCCGAAGCCGCCGGCGGCGACGGTCATGCCGTCGAAAAGCAGGCCGTCCAGCGCGGCCTCGCTCGTTGCATAAACCTTGTTCATGTTGTGCTGTTCTCTCTTCTTGTCTTTGGGGCAAGCGGGGAGCGACCAATCGCTCCCCGCCAGGCTCAGGTCTTAGTCAACCCGCTCCGGTACCGGCAGATGCACCCATTCCTTGTAGAAGGCCTCGATGTCCGGCTCGAAGTCGTGGATCACCGGGTACCACGGGGTCGGCGCCTCGACATCGTGCAGCGTGCCGCAGGTCGGGCAGTAGTACTCGCGGTAAACCTGCCACTCGGTATCCGGCGCCATGAGCTTCGGGTACACCTCGGTCATCGCCTCTTCGGTGTCGCGCACGTAGATCGAGGCGTGCAGCTTCCAGTTCTCCTTGTAATCGCAGAACTCGTGGCCGCAGTCGCACTTGATGAGCCACTGCTTGGTCTTGGCCGACTGCACGATGTACATGTGCGGGGCCAGCGGCAGCACGATGCGATCCTTGAAGCCGACCTTGGCCTGCAGCGCCGCGAGGTACTGCTCGAAGCGGCTGTTGTCCTTGGGCATCGACAGCATGCGGAAGGTCGTTTCCCAGTCCAGCGAGCCTTCGACCAGATGTGAAACCTGTTCATTGGTATATGACATTTTTGTCTCCTTGATTCAGATAATCGATTGCGCTGCTTACTCTTCGACCTGGACGACGGTCTTGACGTCGGGCATCAGCGAGAGATCCATGCGGTGCTTGGAGCCATAGGTCGGCACGCCCAGTTCGTCTTCGAGCAGTTGCCAGTCGGCCGGCAGGCTCCAGAAATCCTTGAACTCCTTGGTGAATTTCTCGGACAGTCCGAAGCTGGTGGCGAACATGTGCTGGACCTGAACCGCCGCATGCTTGTTGATGATGCGTTCGCGCTCTTCCTTCATCCACTCGCGGGTCGGCAGGGCACGGGCCAGACGCTCCTTGCGGATTTCCGTGCGGCGCTGCCTGGTCAGTTCGGCATCGACGCTGAACACACCCTTGGCATCCTGGGTGAACACGGCGCCGTAGACCTTTTCAGCGAATTCCGGCAGCAGGAACTTCTGGTTGAGGTCGTTCTCGATGGCACTGACTTCACGATCGATCGGATCGCCGAAGCCCGGGCCGCCCCGCAGGTAATTCAGATAGAGGTCGTGGTTGTCGTAGCAGTCCTCGGTCGTCATGCACTGCTTGTCGCGCTTGACCACGGCCGTAGCATCGAGGTGACGCTCGTAGTCGGGACTGCTCGGATCGAGGTCACCCCCCAGCGGCAGCGAATCGCCGATGGCAATGCGCTCCTTGAGGCCGGTGTTGTGCGCTTCGAAACGGTAGCCGGTGGCCGACGGATAGCCGCCCATCATGCCCCAGTCGCTGTTCATGTAGCCATTGCCCATGAAGAACATCGTCCAGTCCTGGGCGTTCCAGACCATGCGCAGGGTCTCGAAACCGCAACCGCCACGGTACTTGCCGTAGCCGCCGGAGTTGGATTTGACGTTGCGCCCCAAGTACAGCAGCGGCTCGGCCATTTCCCAGATTTCGATGTCGCCCATGTCGCCTTCCGGGTTCCAGATGGCGGCGGCGTGGTTCAGGCCATCCTTGACGGCGCAGGCACCCGTGCCGCAGGACGAGGCCTCGAAGCTGTTGACCGCGTGGATCTCGCCGTCCTGGTTGATACCGCCACCCTGCAGCCAGTTGGAGGTATTGGCGTTGCCGGCGTTGACCTCCTCCAGATAACCGCGGCTGAAGTAGGACTGGCTGAGGCCGCGCCACAATGCCGCCCAGCCGGAGACCAGGAAGTGCCAGGCATAGGCGTGACCGGTACGGCGGTCGTCCGGGTTGCACCAGGTGCCCTTGGGCAGATGGAACTCGGTGGCGAAGTAGGCGCCGTCGTTGATGCGCTGGGTTGGTACCAGCGTCTGCGACATCATGACCCAGATGCCCGAGGTGAAGGCCACCTGGTGGGCATTGAAGGTATGCCAGCCCCAGCGGCTGGCGCCCTCGAAGTCGAGACGCCACTTGCCGTCCGGCTTGATGGTCATTTCGACCGGCGAATGCATGATCGAGTCGAGCTTGGCGAAGGCGTTCGAAATCTGGATGTCCTCGTGCTTGTACGGCACATCGACGAAGGACACCTTGCGGTATTTGCCCGGCAGGGTCATCGCCTTGATCCGGCTCATCAGGCCGCGGCGACCTTCTTCGATCACTTCTTCCGAGAACTTCTCGTAGGCTTCGAGTCCATCAGCCCGGATCACTTCCTCGACCAGCTCGCGAATCATGTGGCAACCGGCGATCCGGGTCTTTTCGTCGAGAATCCAGTACTTCGGCGTACGTACCGAACGCTGCGACTCATGCAGCCAGTCGCGCAGCGGCTCGTCGTTGATACCGGTCTTGCGGCAGGTGATCATGTAGCCATCACCGAAACGCTGCGTCTGGCCGGTGGACATCGAACCCGGCGTGACGGCGCCGGTATCGATGACGTGGGTAACGCCGCCCACCCAGCCGATCAGCTTGCCGGCCCAGAAGATCGGCACAATGGTGGCAATGTCGCAGGGGTGCACGTTGCCGATGGCGCAGTCATTGGTCGTGAACATGTCGCCGGGGTTGATGGTCGGGTTGGCTTCCCAGTTGTTCTCGATCATGTACTTGATCGCCGCGCCCATGGTGCCGACGTGGATGATGATCCCCGTCGAGGTCAGGATGCAGTCGCCAGCGGCGTTGTAGAGCGTGAAGCAGAGTTCGCCTTCCTGCTCGACGATGGGGCTGGCGGCGATCTTTTTCGCCGTTTCGCGGGCATGGACCAGGCCGCCGCGCAGTTTGGAGAACAGCTTTTCGTAGCCGATCGGGTCGCTGTCACGGAATTCGAGCTTTTCCAGACCGTTGTAGTAGCCGGTCGACTGGGTGCGCTCGAGGATGGCATCGCGGTGCTGCTTGAGGGTCATGCCGCTGGCCAGCAGATTGCCGATGCCGATTTCTTTTGTGCTCATCATATTCATGGTGGGTCTCCTCACTTGACTTCTTTGAGATGGAACAGGCGATGCTTGTCGATCGTGGTTTCGAAGCCGTCGGGCACGACGAAGGTCGTCGCGTCGGATTCGATGATGGCGGGACCGACAATGTGGTTGCCGGCCTTCAGCGATTCCATCTTCCACAGTGCCGCCTCGACCCATTTCTTGTGACGGTAGAACGGACGGGTGCCGAGGTAGGCCTCCTTGGGCGGTGTCGGGCCGGCATCCGGGTCTTCCGGCAGGACTGGCTTCTGGGTGACGACCATGCCGCGCAGGATGGCGCCGGTGACCGAGAAACCCAGTTCCGGCGAACGCGCCGAGTTGGCGTAGACGCGGCCATAGGTGTTCTCGAAGGACTCGATGATCTGCTGCCAGTCATCGGCGGTAGCTGCGCTGGTGACGGGCGAGACGATTTCGAGGTCGTTGAGTTGCCCCATGTACTGCATCTTGTAGCCGGGGATCAGCAATACGTCTTCGGCCTTGTAGCCGTTGATGACGAACTCTTCGATCACCTTTGTAGCCAACTCCTCCCACGCCTCCTGCAAGGTCGTGCAGGCGGCAACTTTTTGTTCGTCGCTGGCAAACTGGGCCACACCCAGATCGACTGACTTGTCGTAGCGGTACTCGAAGTCGGCACAGGCGCAGCCAAAAGCCGAGAATCCTGCCGCCCAGGCTGGCACGACGACATCCTTGAAGCCGACGCCTTCGGTGTAGCCGTAGGTGTGCACCGGGCCGGCGCCGCCATAGGAGAAGCAGGTGAATTCGGCCGGGTTGTAGCCCTTGGCACTGATGTTGGCGCGCAGGTACTCGGACAGCGTCAGGTCGAGCAGTTCGATGACGCCGGCCGCCGCATCCTCAACCGACAGACCGAGCGGATCGGCGATCTGCGCCTTGATGTGGTCGCGGGCGCGTTGCACATCGAGCTTGATGGCACCGCCCAGGAAATTCTGCGGATTCAGGTAGCCAAGCACGACATGGCAGTCGGAAACCGAGACCGTATCCAGCCCGCTTTCCGGCCAGCAGGTACCGACGCGATAGCCGGCGCTATCCGGGCCGAGCTTGATCGATTTGCTATAGGGGTCGAGGCGGACAAAACTGCCGGCGCCGGCACCGACCGAATCCATCGCCACCAGCGGCAGCGAGAGGACCAGACGGGCCATGTCGGGGTCGGACTTGATGGCGAAGTTGCCCTTGGTGATCAACGCCACGTCGAAACTGGTGCCACCGATGTCGGAGCAGGCGATATTTTCGTCACCGAGATATTCACCGAGCAGCTTGGAGCCGATAACGCCGCCGATCGGGCCGGAGACGATGGTGCGGGCGAGTTCCTTGGCCTTCCAGCTGATCGTGCCGCCATGCGTGGCCATGACGCGCAGGTCGAACTTGGCGCCATGCTTCTTGAAGCGGTCGCTGACCTTCTTCAGCGTCTGGCGCGAGGGTTCGGCACCGTAGGCTTCGAGAATGGTCGTGTTCATCCGGTGGCTTTCCTTGCGCGATGGGTAGTAGTCCACCGAAGCAAAGACCGGGATGTCCGACTTGAGCTTTTTCAGTTCGTCGCGCACCAGATCGCGCGCCCGTTGCTCGCTGGCCTCGTTCTTGTGGGATTGCAGCAGGCAGATGACGATGGCCTGCGAGCCGGCTTCGACCAGTTCGCGGGTCATCTGGCGTACTTCGTCCTCGCGCAGGGGAATGACGATCTTGCCCTGTACATCGGTGCGTTCGGTGACGCCGCGGGTGCGAGAAACCGGCACCAGCGGCTCGTCGTAACGGTGGGTGTTGAGGTGGATGCGATCTTCGAGCGCGTAGCCAAGGTAGCTCTGCAAGGCGCGACCCATCGAGTGGATCTGCTCGAAGCCCTTGTTGCAGATCAGGCCGACATCAAGTCCCTTGCGCATCAGGATGCGGTTGAGCATCGCTGTCCCTGAATAGACACAGGTCGCCAGTTCCGGATAGACGTCGTCGACGTTGCGGCCCCAGTGCTCGAGGGCATCGACCGAAGAGTTGTAGATGGCGAGCGATTCGTCGCCGGGATTGCTTTGTGCCTTGCCGACGACGAAACGGCCGTCGGCCCGGACAAAGAAGGTATCGGTCATCGTGCCGCCGGCATCGATGCCCATTACCTGTACGTTTGACTGCTGAGTTTCCATGTTTGTCTCCTGTCATTGGTGTGTCGTGGTGAGTGATCCCACGCTGACTTAATGGCAAGGGCCGGGCCAGGCGACAAAGAAACCGCTTGTTCACGGAATTCCATCAATGAATCATTGACTTGGTAAAATCCGGCCGACAACGACAACTGTCCGTAAAAACCAGCGAAAACGTCCTGATTAACGACGCCAGTACACCACCTGTCCGGATTCCGGACACTTCTCACGCCATTTGCTGCGACGCACAAACCATTGATAAACAAGGACTTTTATTGACTTCAAGTTCTTCGTAGGCTACGGTTACGATTAAGTGAATCGATTGTTTTGCCGAGAATATTCCGGAGCCCGTAACGAGCCCAATGTGACCCCCA
Source organism: Betaproteobacteria bacterium HGW-Betaproteobacteria-6 (assembly GCA_002842145.1). GTDB lineage: Bacteria > Pseudomonadota > Gammaproteobacteria > Burkholderiales > Rhodocyclaceae > Azonexus. The sequence continues at coordinate 20,400 of PHCF01000041.1, forward strand.
ACAGCAATCTTCTTATTCCTCGAATCAGCGACGAGTCAGCCGTTGCCAGGTCATGGGAACGGTTCCTTGAGAACCAGCCGTTGCCCGGCGTTGGCGTACGCAATGTGGTGCTCGACTCCTGGCGGCGTAGCCGTTCGGAAGCGGTCGATCCGGGTATTGGCAGCGCGCCGGCGGCCGATGACAACAAGATTCACTTGTTGCGAGCGCGCTCCCACGATCTCTATGAGGCAGCCAAGCCGGTGCTCGAAACCCTGCGCGAGATTCTGCGTGAGTCGGGCACGCTGATCATGCTGAGCGATCCGAGCGGGACCATTCTCGACCTCAACGGTGAATCCCGTGCCCGCGATGCGGGTGAGCAGATCAACCTCGCACCCGGCGGTTGCTGGAGCGAAGACCTGATCGGCACCAATGCCATCGGTACCACCATTGCGACACACCAGCCGGTCCAGATCTACGCCAGCGAGCACTACTGCATCGACGTCAAGCACTGGACCTGTGCCGCTGCACCGATCCTCGACCCGCTGGGCAGGAACCTGCTCGGCGTCGTCGATGTCTCCGGCGTCAAGGAGACCTTTCATGGCCACACGCTGGGTCTGGTCATCTCGGCCGCCAAACAGATCGAAGGTATCCTCGCCCGGCGCGATGCCGAATTGCATGGCCGCCTGCTGGAGCATGCCATGGATGGTTTCAGCCGCTATGGCAACGACTGCGTCGTGCTGTTCGACCAGCGCGGCCGTATCGTCAAAACCAGCGGCAGCATGCAGCAGGCCCGGGAGATGTACGGCGTACGACTCCCGTTTGAAATCGGGAGCCAGGTGACAGCCCTCGATTTCGCGGTTCATCCGGACGAGCGCATCCGTCAGACCCCCCTCTGGTTGCGCCCGGAATGGCTGCATCCGGTACGCTCCCGCGATGGCGACCTCGGTACGCTGCTGGTCATCCCGATCGGTGCGCCGGCTCGACAAGCGGTCAGCATGCCCTCCCCGGAAAACAAGACAACGGATGAAGTCTTCGCCGAGATCATCGGCTCCAGCCAGGCTATTGCGACGGCAAAGGCCCGGGCCAGAAGAATCGCGCCGCTGGATCTACCCGTTCTCTTGCTCGGTGAAACGGGTGCCGGCAAGGAAATTTTCGCCCGTTCGATACACAAGGCAAGCAGCAAGCCCGAGGGGCCTTTCATCGCCGTCAATTGCGGCGCCCTGACCCGCGAACTGCTGGCCAGCGAATTGTTCGGCTATACCGAAGGCGCCTTTACCGGCGCCCGTCGCGGCGGGCTGCCTGGCAAGTTTGAACAGGCCGACGGCGGCACCCTGTTTCTCGACGAAATTGGCGAAATGCCGCTCGACATGCAACCCCATCTTCTGCGCGTGCTGCAGGACGGCGTGGTCGTCCGCTTGGGCGACACCAAGGAACGAAAAGTGGCTGTGCGCATCATTGCCGCGACCAATCGTGACCTGCAAACGGATTCCAGCACCGGCCGCTTCCGCGAAGATCTGTTCCACCGGCTCTGCGTGGTCAGCCTGCACCTCCCGCCCTTGCGCGAGCGTCCGGAGGATACCGAAGCCATCATCGACCATCTCAACCAGCGACTGGCCCGCAAGTATGGCTGCCCGCCGAAGAGCCTAGCCCCGGAAGTCCTGCAGCATCTGCTGCGCTATCGCTGGCCGGGCAATATCCGCGAACTGCAGAACGTCTTTGAGGCCATGTTCGCGCTGAGCGATGGAAATCGCATTGATGGCAGCCTGCTCCCGCCGCACATCGCCGCTGCCGCGGTCGACGCCGTGCTGGCACGCGGCGAAGCAACACCGGCCATGGCAGCCGGCCGTCTGGCGGAAATGGAGCGCACTGCGATCAATGCCGCAATTGCCACTGCCCGGGGCAACATGTCGTTGGCGGCGCGAAATCTGGGAATCTCGCGCAGCACGCTCTACGTGAAGCTGGCAGCCATCCGCGAGTCTCCTTCGGCACGGTAACCACGAAACAAATTCGAACGACTATTTTCGGTTGGGCGCTCGAAAACATCGGGGCCGATAGGTACTATTTCCGACGCAATGGTTTGAGCAGATCCGACAAGCCGTTGTGGTCGATTTCCTGCATCAGGGCCAACAGGCGGCCGATTTCGCCGGGCGGGAAACCTTCGCGGGCGAACCAGTTGAGGTAGTTGCCCGGCAGGTCGGCGATCAGCGTGCCCTTATGTTTGCCAAAAGGCATGCTGCGGGTGACGAGAAGGAGCAGGTCTTCAGGATTCATGGCGGCGGACGTGGACTGAGGCCACCATTGTGCCAAAACTCAGCCTAGGCAGATCATCCACAGCGCGGTAGCGGCCAGCATGAGCGAGAAGGCCACGCGCAGGCGGCGCTCGGGCAGGCGATGAGCGATGCGGACGCCGTAGGAAACCGTCAGCGCGCCGCCCAGCGCGAACAGCACGCCCATCTTCCAGTCCACCAACCCGGCGTTCGAAAAGGTCAACAGGGCAACGATGGAACTGGGCATGACCAATGCGATGGCAAAGCCCTGGGCCATGGCCTGCGTCTGCCTGAATAAGGCGACCAGGATGGGCGGCGTGATCATGCCGCCGCCGATGCTGATCAGGCCCTGGCAGGTACCGCCGATCAGCCCGACCAGCGGAATCAGCCGTTCTGGCAAGGCGAACGACCAGCGCGAGCGGACGGCGCGCAGGGACCACAGGCTGTGGAGGGCAAGCCAAAGCAGAAAGAGGCCAAAATAGCTGCGCAACTGGCTGGAGGCCAGGCTGCTCGCGTAGTGTGCGGTCAGGGCGGTTGCCGTCACCGCACAGAGGACCAGCAGGGCGGTGCGCAATTTCGGCAGCGGCTGGCGCTGACAGTAACGCCACAGGGCAATGCTCAGGTTGGGCACCATCATGACCAGCGCCGTGCCTTGGGCCAGTTTCTGGTCCATGCCGAACAGCCCCGTCATCACCGGGATGGCGATGATGCCGCCGCCAATGCCGAAGATGCCGCCGGCCAGGCCGAGGACGGCACCGATCAGCAGGGGCAAGGCAAGGCTCAGGAAAAGGATCATGGCTGGACTCGGAAAGAATACCGGGCCATGTTACTGCTTTGCACAAAGGCAAAAATATCGCTAAATTAACTTGATTCGTTAATTATATTTATCAATAAACCGATGTCTTCCGAACTTGCTTTCTTCAGTCTGCTTGTCGAAAAAGGCAGTCTGGCCCGGGCGGCCCGCGAGCTTGGGCTGACCGGTCCGGCGGTCAGCCGGCGCCTCGCCCTGCTTGAGCAACGCCTCGGCGTTCGCCTGTTGACGCGGACAACGCGCCGGATGAACCTGACGCCGGAGGGCGAGCTTTACCTGGCCGAAAGCCGGCGCATCCTCGGTGAGATCGATGCCCTGGAGCAGACGCTGACCCGCACCCGGGCCGAGCCGCGCGGCTTGCTGCGCATTCACGCCACCTATGGTTTCGGCCGCCGGCAACTGGCGCCGGCCGCGTCCGATTTCGTGCGCCAATACCCGGCGGTCGACATCCAGCTCACCCTCGGCGATCAAGCCGTCATGCCGGGCGACCAGAGCTTCGACATCGCCATCCGCTTCGGCGAGCCGCCCGAGGCCCGCGTCGTGGCCCGCAAGATCGCCTCCAATCAGCGCTACCTGTTCGCTTCGCCGGCCTACCTCGCCCGCCGCGGCCAGCCGCTGGACCCGGACGATCTGGGCAGGCATGACTGCATCGTCATCCGCGAAGGCAGTGGCGCCTTCGGCACGTGGACGCTGTGCGCCGGCAAGCAATGCCGCAACGTGAAAGTGAGCAGCAAGCTGAGTACCAATCACGGCGAGGTAGCCGTCGACTGGGCGCTCGACGGCCATGGCATCCTGCTCCGCTCCTTGTGGGATACGGCAGCCGAGCTACGGGCCGGTCGGCTGGTGCGCGTCCTGCCCGAATGGTCGGGCAGTCCGGCCGACATCTACGCCCTGTACCCGCCGCGCCTGAACCTGTCGGCCAAGGTGCGGGTGTTTCTCGATTTCCTGACCGAACGCTTCGCCGCCTACCGGAGCGCCACCGACGGCAACGCGGAATTGCCCTGGTAGGCCCGGCTCAACGCGCCGAACGCCAAAGCGGGTAAAGGCCGAGCAAGCCGAGCAACGGGCCCGGCAGCAGCAGCCAGGCGATGCTCATGCCCCAGTCGGCGATCCACGCCGTGCCGAGCTGGATGGAGAACATGGTGATGGCAAAACCGATGGAATTTTGAAAAGCCAGCGCGCTGCCGACGATTTCCGGCGGACAGGCCCGAGCCGACAGTGCTGAAAAATGCGGTGAATCGGCAACCACCGTGGCCCCCCAGAGGAGCAGCAAGGTGATCCTGGCGGCCGCCGGCCAGTCGCCAGTCAGCGGAAACAGAGCGCAGCAGATGGCCGAACCGGCTAGGGCAATGGCTGCCACGCGGGCGCTGCCGATGCGCTGGCTCCACCAGCCGCCGAGCAGGCAACCGAGCGCGCCGATGCCGATGATGGCGAAGGCCAGCCCGGAAAGCTGGCGGCTGCCCGCCTCGGCCAGGCCGCTCAGGATGATCAGCGCCGGAGTCAACGTCCAGAAGGCGTAAAGCTCCCACTGGTGGCCAAAATAACCGAGGGCGGAGGCGCGGAATTCGCGGACGGAGAAGGCGTAGAAAACGCGGCCCAGACGCAAAGGCGGCGCGCCGTGCCGACGTTTGAGGTGGGGGCCGTCGCCGAGCCAAAGGATCATGGCGGCTGCCAGCAGTGCCAGCCCGGACGACACGAGAATGGTCGACTGCCACGACCACCCGGCGCCGGCCAGGCGGATGCCGTGCGGCAGGGCCGTGCCCAGCGTCAGCATGCCGACCAGTTGGGCCAGCGCATTGCCTGCCCGCTCGGGCACCCAGCTGACAACCAGTTTCATGCCCAGCGGGTAGACACCGGCCAGACAGAAGCCGACGGCAAAACGCAGCGGAACGGCCGAGGCCATGCCATCGGCGAGCAGCGCAAAAGCGCCGTTGCACGCGGCGCCGAGCACGGCACAGACGGCGAAGATGCGGCTCGCGGCGAAGCGGTCGGCCAAGCCGGAAATGGCGAAAGTCAGGGTGCCGAGGATGAAGCCGAGCTGGACGGCATTGGTCAGTGTGCCGATGTCGGCCGGGGCGATGCCCCAGGCGCGAATCAGGTCGTCGGCCGCGCTGTTGGCGGAGAACCACAGCGAGGTGCCGAACAGTTGGGCGATGACGATGATGAGGACGGGATTGTGCATGGGTGAATCGATTCCGGGAATTCGCGCTAGCTTATCGTCGTTTTCAAAAAATCACGCGAAAAAACGTTCTGGCGGGCCTTCCAGTAAAATCGGCCCGCCATGAACAAACCCGGAACGCCCAACTATCTCGCCGGCTACCCCGCGCATTTGACGGAATCGGTGCACCGACTGATCGAACAGGATCAGCTCGGCAAAGTTCTGCGCCAGAAGTATCCTGAAGTGCATCAGGTGCGTACCGACAAGGCGCTCTACGACTACGTTCAGGAGATCAAGGCGAGGTATTTGCGCAATGCGCCGCAGCCGAGCAAGGTGGCCTTCGACGGCAAGCTGCAGACGCTGCAGAAGGCGCTCGGGATACACAGCCGGATCGCCCGCGTCCAGGGCGGCAAGCTCAAGAGCAAGCGCGAAATCCACGTCGCCAGCATTTTCCGCGAGATGCCGCCGGAGTTCCTGCGCATGATCGTCGTCCATGAAATTTCGCACCTCAAGGAACCGGAGCACGACAAGGCGTTCTACCAACTGTGCCAGCACATGGAGGCGAACTATTTCCAGCTGGAGTTCGACCTGCGCGCTTATCTCAGCCACCTTGCCGCCGGCGGCCCGCCGTTGTGGGCGGCCGAGGTATCGGCCGGGAATTCATGAATGCTACGGTCGACCGTAAAAAATGGCCAAAATTGAAATGCCCTGCCAAGCGCCTTGACTGATCTGCCGATGAACCCACTCACCCAACTCCACGCCGACATCGATGCCCGCGTCCTGAGCATCCGCGAAAACAACGCCGACTGGCTGTGCGGCAAAGGCTGCGACGCTTGCTGCAAGCGCCTGGCCGAGGTGCCGCAGCTGACTGCCGCGGAATGGGATTTGCTGCGCAAGGGGCTGGCCGGGCTGGCGCCGCAGCAACTGCAGGCCATCTGCCAGGAGATCGCTGCTTTGACCGGATCGGCTGAACGTCCGGTCATCTGCCCGCTGCTCGACCGCGCCACCGGCGCCTGTCCGGTCTATGCGCACCGGCCGGTAGCCTGTCGCAGCTACGGTTTCTACATGCAGCGCGGCCTGGGGCTGTTTTGCCACGACATCGAAAAGCAGGTTGCCGATGGCGAACTGCCGAACGTGGTCTGGGGCAACCACGATGCCATCGATCATCGACTGGCCGGGTTCGGGGAAAGCCGGTCGCTGACCGACTGGTTTGCCGACTGGGAACACGAAAGACGGGTCGTCGACCGGTGAAGCGCTTGCTACGGTCAACCGGAAAAAATGGCCAAAATTGAAATCACGCCAACGCTTGGCATGACCTCAACCCCACTCAGTTGGTCAGAATCCGCACCTTGACCGTCTTGCCCTTGACCTTGCCAGCCGACAGCTTGCGCACCGTCTCCTTGGCGATGCCACGCGCCACTGCAACGTAGGTGCTCTGATCGGTCACCGTGATCTTGCCGACCTGTTCGCGGGTCAGACCAGCCTCGCCGGCCAGTGCGCCCATCACGTCGCCCGGGCGAATCTTGTCCTTGCGGCCGCCGAGCATGAGCAACGTGGACATCGGTGGCACAAGCGGCGAGTCATCGGTGACCTCCACGGTCTTGAGGTCGAGCACCTCAAGCTTGCATTTCATCATCTCGGCGATGGTTGCGACGCGACGGCGGTCACCGGAACTGCACAAACTCAGCGCCCAGCCCGCCTCGTCGCCCCGGCCGGTACGGCCGATACGATGGATGTGGATTTCCGGGTCGGGCGTCACGTCGACGTTGATCACGGCTTCGAGCTGGTCGATATCGAGGCCGCGCGCCGCGACGTCGGTCGCCACGAGCACCGAGCAACTGCGGTTGGCAAACTGGATCAGCACCTGATCGCGCTCGCGCTGTTCCAGATCGCCGTTCAAGGTCAGCGCGTGAATGCCGGCGTGGCGCAGGACATTGACCAGATCGCGGCACTGCTGCTTGGTGTTGCAGAAGGCCAGCGTGCTGACCGGCCGGTAATGCTTGAGCAGGCGCACGACGGCATCGAGACGCTCCTCGTGTTTGACCTCGTAGAAGCGCTGGCGAATCTTGGTTTCTTCGTGCTGCTCAAGGAGCTTGACCTCCTGCGGCTGACGCAGGAACTGCCTGGCCAGCTGGGCGATGCCGTCCGGATAGGTCGCCGAAAACAGCAGGGTCTGACGCTGCGCCGGACAACGCTTGGCGACGAAGGCGATGTCGTCATGAAAACCCATGTCGAGCATGCGGTCAGCTTCGTCGAGGACCAGCGTGTTCAGCTCGTCGAGCTTAAGATAGCCGCGCTCCATGTGATCCATGATGCGACCGGGCGTACCAACGACGATATGCACGCCTTTTTCAAGGCTGTTGGCCTGGTTGCGCAGCGTCGAGCCGCCGACCAGCGACAGCACCTTGATGTTCTCTTCAAAGCGGGCCAGACGACGGATTTCCTGCGTCACCTGATCGGCCAGTTCGCGCGTCGGGCACAGCACCATGGCCTGCACGGCAAAACGGCTGGTGTTCAGGCGATTGAGCAAGGCCAGGCCGAAGGCGGCGGTCTTGCCGCTGCCGGTCTTGGCCTGGGCGATCAGGTCGTGGCCGGCCAGAGCCAGCGGCAGGCTGGCGGCCTGAATCGGCGTCATGCTCAGATATTCAAGCTGTGCCAGATTGGCCAGCATGGCCGGCGACAAAGGCAGCGTGTCGAAAGCCTGGCTGGCCGCGGTAGTCTCTGTCATACGCCGCTCAAACCCGGCGCTTGCGCGCCGGCATCGGCTTGCGCTGGCGCTGGCCCGGCTTGTGCACCTCGGCTTCCGGCTTCGGCTTGGGCACCAGCAGGTTCTTGGCCGTCGTCTTCTCGGAAGCGCGATGGGCCTGGATGGCCTTCGTTACCTCAGCCGGGTCGACGGCAACGCCGGCATGCTCGCCCTTGACGTTGTAGGCCGACAGCCGGTCCTTGATGGCAAACAGGCGTTCCGGCGTTTCGGCCTTGCGTGGCAACCCGGTGACGATTTCCTGTGCAGCAGCGGTCAGCACGAAACCGCCTGCCTCCGCCTTGATCAGACCGTTCTTGGCCAGACGGTCGAAAGCTTCGACCAGCTTCGCCTCGTTGGGGATATTGTTCTGCAGCAAATCGGCCGCCGCCACGATCTCGACCAGTTCGCCAGGCCGCCGCTTGGAAGAAAGCGCCGTGGCAAGAATGAGAAGGGAGTCAACGTCGTGGACTGGATGCATCGGAGTACCTATGAATAGCGGTGGAATGAGAAACGGCGGGGAATCAGCGGGTCAAAGGCCAGTCAAAAACAGGGCCTGAAGTCAGTTTCTCGCAAGATCGCTAGTGTACCCGCTTTGCCGTCACAGGCGGCGCCAAACCTGACCAGCAATGCTACGGTCGACCGGAAATTCGTGCCAATTTCCACTCATAAAAAAGGGCCACCCAAGGGCGGCCCTATAGTCCTTGACGGAAAACCGGCTGCTTACTTGCCGGACAGCGCCATCATCAGATCATTGATGCGTTTGACGAAACCGGCCGGATCGTCCAACTGGCCACCTTCGGCCAGCGTCGCCTGTTCGAAGAGCAGCGCCGCCCAGTCGTCGAAACGGCTTTCCTCGTACTTCAAACGCATGACAGCAGGGTGCTGCGGGTTGATTTCAAGGATCGGCTTCGAGTTCGGCATCGGCTGACCGGCGGCCTTCATCAGGCGGGCCAGATTGCCCGACGGGTCGTGTTCATCGGATACCAGACAGGACGGCGAATCGGTCAGACGGTAGGTCACGCGAACATCCTTGACCTTGTCGCCGAGCGAACCCTTAACCTTCTCGAGCAGTTCCTTGTACTCGTCGGCCGCCTTTTCGGCTTCCTGCTTCTCGGCTTCATCTTCCAGTTTGCCAAGATCCAGACCGCCCTTGGCGACGGATTGCAAGTGCTTGCCGTCGAACTCGGTCAGATGGCCAACAACCCATTCATCGACACGATCAGAAAGCAGCAGCACCTCAATGCCCTTCTTGCGGAAGATTTCGAGATGCGGGCTGTTCTTCGCAGCGTTGAAGGTATCGGCCGTAACGAAGTAAATCTTCTCCTGGCCTTCCTTCATGCGGCCAATATAGTCAGCCAGCGAAACGGTCTGTTCCGGCGTGTCGTTGTGCGTCGAGGCGAAGCGGATCAAGCCGGCGATCTTTTCCTTGTTGGCATGGTCCTCGCCAACACCCTCCTTGAGCACGGCGCCGAAAGCTTCCCAGAACTTGGCGTAGTTGTCCTTGTCGTTCTCGGCCATGTCTTCCAGCATGCCCAGGACCTTGCGCGTGCAACCGCTGCGGATGCCGTCAATATCCTTGCTCTGCTGCAGGATCTCACGCGAGACGTTGAGCGGCAAATCGGCTGAATCGACTATCCCGCGCACAAAGCGCATGTAGAGCGGCATCAGCTGTTCGGCATCGTCCATGATGAAAACACGACGCACGTAGAGCTTGATGCCGTGACGGGCATTGCGGTCCCACAAATCGAACGGCGCACGGGCCGGGATGTAGAGCAGCTGCGTGTATTCCTGCTTGCCTTCGACGCGAGCGTGAGTCCAGGCCAGCGGATCCTCGAAATCGTGTGCGACGTGCTTGTAGAATTCCTTGTACTGATCGTCGGTGATGTCCGACTTGGAACGGACCCACAGCGCGTTAGCCTGGTTGACCGTTTCGTCCTCATCGGTCACCAACTGCTCGCCGTCTTTCCACTCTTCCTTCTTCATCACAATGGGCAAGGTGATGTGATCGGAATACTTGCGAATGATCGATTTCAGCTTCCAGCCGCCAAGGAATTCGTCCTCGCCCTCACGCAGATGCAAGGTCACATCGGTACCCCGCGTGGCCTTCTCCACCATTTCAACCGTGTAGTCGCCTTCGCCACCGGATTCCCAGCAAACCGCCTGATTAGCCTCGACACCGGCACGGCGGGAAACCACCGTGACCTTGTCGGCAATGATGAAAGAGGAATAGAAACCGACACCGAACTGTCCGATCAGGTGAGCATCCTTAGCCTGGTCGCCAGTCAGGGCTGAGAAAAACTCCTTGGTTCCGGACTTGGCAATGGTGCCAAGGTGTTCAACAGCCTCGTCACGCGACAAACCAATGCCGTTGTCGGAAATCGTGATCGTGCGCGCCGCCTTGTCGAAAGAAACCCGAATCTTCAATTCGGAATTGTCGCCATAGAGCGCGCTATTGTTCAACGCCTCGAAACGCAACTTGTCGCAAGCATCGGATGCGTTGGAAACCAGTTCCCGCAAAAAAATCTCCTTGTTGCTGTACAAGGAGTGAATCATCAATTGCAGCAGTTGCTTTACTTCAGCCTGGAAGCCCAGGGTTTCGCGATTTGCATTCGCGGTTGCAGACTCGGACATGCTTGAAACTCCCAATGAAACATTAAGAACGTGAATTGGGAGTTGGGGGCAGTGTCACCGAATTCAAGGGGAGCAAGAACAACAGATTCCCCCTTTTTCCCGGAGCCCAAAAGCGAAACCCCCCGTTAGCTGATGCTAACGGGGGGTTTTCATGGGGAGTCTGGCGTTGACCTACTTTCGCGAGCGGAAGCTCACTATCA
>PHCF01000196.1 GCA_002842145.1 Betaproteobacteria bacterium HGW-Betaproteobacteria-6
TCGAGGCTGATGTCGTTCAGCGCCGTAAAGCTGCCGAACTCTTTGTGAATGTTCCTGACTTGAATGCTCATGATGCGGATTCCTGGGTTTCCCGGTAGGCGCGGGCCGCCTGATGCTCGACCCAGTTCTTGATGACCAGTGTGACCAGGGCCAGCAGCGCGAGCAGCGAGGCCACGGCGAAGGCCGCCGAGAACATGTATTCGTTGTAGAGGATTTCGACGTGCAGCGGCAGCGTGTTGGTCTGCCCGCGGATGTGGCCGGAGACGACGCTGACTGCACCGAACTCGCCCATCGCCCGGGCGTTGGTCAGGATCACCCCGTACATCAGGCCCCACTTGATATTGGGCAGCGTGACGTGCCAGAACACCTGCCAGCCCTTGGCGCCAAGCACCACCGCCGCTTCTTCCTCCTCCCGGCCTTGCGCCTGCATGAGCGGGATTAGCTCGCGGGCAACGAAGGGGAAGGTGACGAAGACGGTGGCCAGCATGATGCCGGGCACGGCGAAAATGATCCGGATGTCGTGGTCGGACAGCCAGGAACCGAACCAGCCCTGGGCGCCGAAGATGAGCACGAAGACGAGACCGGCGATGACCGGCGAGACCGAGAACGGCAGGTCGATCAGCGTGATCAGGATCTGCTTGCCGCGAAACTCGAACTTGGCGATGGCCCAGGCCGCCGCGACCCCGAAAACGACGTTGAGCGGCACCGAAATCGCCGCCGCCAGCAGCGTCAGCCGGATCGCCGACAGGGCATCGGGATCAATCAGCGCCGTGGCATAGGTTTCCCAGCCCTTGCGTAGCGCCTCGACAAAAGCCGCGACCAGCGGCAGCAGCAGGAAGATCGCGAAGAAGCCGAGGGCCAGCGCCAGGATGGTCCATTTGACCAGCGGCGTTTCACTGGTCGCCGCCTTGCTCTCGAAACGGGCCGCATGATCGCCGCCCAGATGCAGGGTAGTTGCCCCAGCCATCAGCGGTCCCTCCCGGTGCGTTTGGCGGCCCACGCCTGCAGGCCATTGATGATCAGCAGCAGCGTGAATGAGAAGAGCAACATCACCGAGGCAATCGCCGTCGCCCCGCGATAGTCGTATTGCTCCAGTTTGGTGATGATCATCAGCGGCGTGATTTCCGAGACGTAGGGCAGGTTGCCGGCGATGAAGATGACCGAGCCGTATTCGCCGACAGCGCGGGCGAAAGCCAGCGCGAAGCCGGTCAGCAGCGCCGGCAACAGGATGGGCAGGATGACGTGGCGGAAGGTTTGCCAGCGTTGGGCGCCGAGGCTGGCGGCGGCTTCTTCGAGTTCGGTATCGAGGTCTTCAAGGATGGGTTGGACGGTGCGCACGACAAAGGGCAGACCGATGAAGACCAGCGCCACGAGCACGCCGAGCGGCGTGAACGCCACCTTGATGCCGAGCGGCTCAAGGTGTTGGCCGAGCCAGCCGTTCTTGGCATACAGCGCGGTCAGCGCGATGCCGGCGACGGCAGTCGGAAGAGCGAACGGCAGATCGACCAGCGCATCGACGATCTTCTTGCCGGGGAAACTGTAGCGGACCAGTGCCCAGGCCAGCAGCAGCCCGAACACGGCGTTGATCGCCGCCGCCAGCAGCGAGGCGCCGAACGACAGCTTGTAGGTGGCGACCACCTGCGGCGCGGTGACCACGTCGATGAACTCACCCCAGTTCAGCTCGGCGGTCTTCAGGAAGACCGCCGTGAGCGGGATCAGGATCAGCAACGACAGGTAACCGAGGGTGTAGCCCAGCGTCAGGTTGAAGCCCGGCAGGACGCGGAAGGTTTTTGCGGTCGACATTACTTTTTGGCGGTGATCTGGTCGTAGATCGCCCCGTCAGCAAAGTGGGCCTTCTTGACTGCCGCCCAGCCGCCGAGCTTCTGTTCGACGCTGAAGGTGCGGATCGCCGGGTACTTGGCAGCGTGCTTTTTCAGTACCTCAGGGTCGCGCGGCCGGAAGTTGTGCTTGGCGATGATTTCCTGGCCTGCCGGCGTGTACAGGAAGTCGAGATAAGCCTTGGCCACCTTCTCGGTACCATGCTTGGCCGCCACCTTCTGGATGACTGCCACCGGCGCCGCCGCATCAATCGACAGCGACGGGTAGACGATGTCGAACTTGTTGCTGCCCAGTTCCCGGGCAATCAGGATGGCTTCGTTCTCGAAAGTCACCAGTACGTCGCCGACGTCGCGCTGGGTGAAGGTCGTCGTCGCGCCGCGGCCGCCGCCGTCGAGGACCGGCACATTGGCGAACAGCTTGCTGACGAAATCCCTGGCGCCGGCTTCGCTACCGGTCTTGTCGAGGGCGTAGCCCCAGGCGGCGAGGTAGGTGTAGCGGCCGTTGCCGGAGGTCTTCGGGTTGGGCACGATGACCTGCAGGCCGGCACGGGTCAGGTCGTTCCAGTCATTGATGGCCTTCGGGTTGCCCTTGCGTACCAGGAAGACCGAGGTCGTAGTGTACGGGGTCGCCTCATGCGGGAACTGCTTGCGCCAGTCGGCGGCAACGAGACCACCGCGCTCGACCAGGATGTCGATGTCCGGCGACTGGTTCATCGTGATCACGTCGGCCCCCAGCCCGCCAATCACCGCGCCGGCCTGCTTCGACGAGCCGCCATGCGACTGGATGACGGTGATGTCCGTGCCGACCTGCCGCTTCCAGCTTGCGACAAAGGCCGGATTGATTTCCTTGTACAGCTCGCGCGAAACGTCGTAGGAAACGTTGAGAATGGCTGTTTGGGCGAAAGCGCTACCGGCCGTCAGGAAGGCGAGGGCTGCCATGCTGCGCCGAAGCAGTCCGCCGCAGGTGTCGAAATTTGACATGAAAAACTCCGGATTGAGTGAATGGCCAAGTGTAGGCAGGAAGGCTTAGCA
>PHCF01000042.1 GCA_002842145.1 Betaproteobacteria bacterium HGW-Betaproteobacteria-6
GCGGCTCAACATCTACGAAGACGACAAGCGCATCGCCCAGTACCGCGACAGCGAAACCGGCGTCGGCGCCCATCTTGGCGTCAATGTCGGCCTGCTCGGCCCGCTGCGCCTGGGCTGGGTGCACCGCCACCGCTACTTTGACCTCGATATTGGCGACCCTTCGCTGCCCCGGGCCGACAAGCGTTTTTCCGGCTGGAAGGCGAGCCTCGATTTCGACCAGTTCGACCGCATGTACTTCCCGACCCGGGGCTGGGCGGCGCAGCTATCGTGGTTCGAATCGCCGGGCCAGAACTACGCCCGGGCCGAGGCCGATCTGCGCGGCGCCTATGCCTTCGGCGGCACTGTGGTCAATGCCCGGCTGCGTTACACCGGGTCGCCGCGCGGCGACCTGCCGGTCTACGACGCCGGCACGCTGGGCGGCTTCCTCAACCTGACAGCCTTCGCCAGCAACCAGATCATCGGCGACGACATCCGCTACGTCGGGCTGCGCGGCGAGCAGATCATCGGCCGCCTGCCGCTCGGCCTGCGCGGCGACATGCGTGTCGGCATCGCGCTCGAGGCAGCCAAGGTCGGTTCGCCCTACACCGAGTCGCAGCGCCGCGGCGTTCTCGATTCAACCGCGCTCTATGTTGGCGGCGAAACGCCCTTCGGGCCGGCCTATATCGGCCTCGGCTACTCGACAAGCGGCGCTTCCAACCTGTTCCTGTTCGTCGGTACGCCCTGAAGGGCAAGCAATGGCATACTGGCCCACTGATTTTTCGGGAGAGAAAAAATGAAGTCGCGATTCCTGCTGTTTGCCCTGGCCGGCCTGCTGTGCGTCGGCCAAGCCCTGGCCAGGGTCAATGTCAACACCGCCACCGCCGAGGAACTGCAGACCCTGCAGGGGATTGGACCGGTACGGGCGCAGTTGATCATCGACTATCGCCGCCAGAACGGGCCTTTCAAGTCGATTGACGATTTGCGCAAGATTCCGGAACTTCGTGGCACGGTTGTCGAAGGCATGAAGGGGCGGATTTCGTACACCGGCCCGACCAAGGTTTCCGGGGCTGAGCGCAAGCGCGACAGCGCCAAGTCCGACAGCGCCGCCGCCAAGCCGGCAAAGCTGAAGGCCCTGCCTCCCCCCGCACCAATCGCCAAACCGGTCGGAAAAGCATCCGCGCCCGCGCCCATGAGTGCGCCGCATCGTGCTGGCCCGGCCTCTCCGGCCAGACCAGCGATGCCGGGCAAGCCGGCCAACGAGAGCCAACCGGTTGCCGCTCCGACTCCTGCCGCAGTTGCTGCCAGACCGGCCGCTCCGGCCCGTCCGGCCGGACCGGCAGCGGTCAGGCCTATGGTTTCTCCGGCCAAACCGGCGATGCCGGGCGCCGCCCCGGCCCAACCTGCCGGCGCCGCAGCCAAACCGGCAAGCCCCGTGGCCAAACCGGCCGCGCCGGCGATGCCCGCCCGACCGGCCCAGCCTGCTGCTCACTGACCGTAACGGCAGCTTTTCGAGACCGGTTTGAGCGATAACCTCTATCTCTGCGCGACGACCCGTCTCGCCCAAACCCTGCGTGGCGAATTGCCGGCCGGGCAAGCGGTCTGGCGCACCCGGCCGGCGCTGACGCTTGGTCAGTGGTTCGCCACGCTGGCCGACGAGGCCCTGCTCAGCGGCATCGCCGATTTGCCGCAAGCGCTCGACGCCTTCGCCGAGCGCCTGCTCTGGGAGAAGGTCATTGCCGCTTCGCTGACCGAAGCGGCGCCGCTGTTCGACATCCAGGGCATGGCCGCCTCGGCCGCCGAGGCGCAGGCGCTGGCCCGGGTCTGGCAAATCAAGGCGGGGGGCAGCGCGTTGTCCGACGAGGCGAAGCTGTTCGTTGGCTGGCAGGCGGAATTCGCCAAACGCTGCCGGAGCAACGGCTGGATCGATGCGGTCGGCCTGCAACGGCAGATCATCGAACTGATCGCGGACGGCCATTTTGCCCTGCCGCAAAGCGTCGCCTTCGTCGGCTTCGACCGCTACACGCCGCTCGAACGCGACCTCATGGCGGCGCTGACGGGGCGCGGGGTCGGTGTTCAAAATCAGCCGAATTTTCCGGTTGACCGTAGCAATCAGAAAGTTGTCGCCTGCGCCGACGGCGACGCCGAATGCGCTGCCGTGGTCGCCTGGGTGCAGGCCGAACTGGCGGCTAATCCGGCCGGCCGGCTCGGCATCGTCGCGCCCGACTTGGCCGGCGTGCGAGACCGGCTGGAATTCCTGCTCGACGACGCACTGCATCCGGCGCTGATCCGTCCCGATGCGGCCGAGGTGCCGCGCGCCTTCAATTTCTCGCTCGGCCGGGCCTTGTCCGATCTGCCGCTGATCCGCGTCGCCCTCGATTTGCTGGCGCTCGGCAGCGGCCGGGCCAAGATCGAGCAAAGCCGTCTGTCGGCCCTGCTGCTGGCTGGTGGCTGGTCGGCGGCCGAGGGCGAGGCAGATGGCCGGGCCCGGCTCGATGCCGCCCTGCGCCGCGATCTGCCCTATTTCACGACGCTGCCGGCCCTGATCCGTCTGGCCCGCCGACTGGCCGAAAGCGAAGCGCCGCTCTGTCCGCAAACGGTAGCTGCCCTCGAGGCGTTCGCCGAAACCGCCGCCGCTGCCAGCCGCAAGCTGCCGCCCGGGCAATGGGCCGGGGTCTTCCGCAACTGCCTCCAAGCGGCCGGCTGGCCCGGCGACCGGCCGCTGTCCAGCCATGAGTTCCAGGCCCGCCGGGCTTTTGGCGAAGTGCTCGACGGCTTCGGCCGGCTCGACGGCCTGCTCGGGTCGCTGGCCTTTGCCGAGGCGGTGCGTCGCCTGTCGCAACTCTGCCGCCAGCGCCTGTTCCAGCCGGAAACCCGCGGCCGGCCGGCGATCCAGGTACTCGGTGTGCTGGAAAGTGCCGGCCTCGAATTCGACGCCTTGTGGGTAATGGGCATGAACGACGACCTCTGGCCGCCGCCGCCACGCCCCAATCCGCTCCTGCCGGCCGACCTGCTGCGCGCGGCCGGGGCGGCCCACGCCAGCGCCGAGGTCGAGCTCGATTTTGCCCGGCGCGTCCATGCCCGGTTGGCCCGGTCGGCGCCGGAAGTGACCTTTTCCTTCGCGCAAGCCGACGGCAACCGCGTCCTGCGGCCGAGTCCGCTCATCGCCGGGATTCCGCTCGCCGCCGAAGCTTCGGCCGAGGTCGTGACGCTGGCCCGGCAAATGGCTGGCGAATCGACGGCTGCGCTCGAATTGATCTCCGATGCCATGGCGCCGCCGGTCGGCGAGGGCGAAAAAGTCTCCGGCGGCAGCTGGGTCCTGCGCGCCCAGGCGATCTGCCCGGCCTGGGCCTATTTCCAGTACCGCCTCGGCGGCGAGGCGATGGACGAACCGGTCGAAGGCCTCGATCCGGCGGCGCGCGGCACGCTCGTGCACGAGGCGCTGGAAGCTTTCTGGATGGCCGTAAAATCATCCGACGGGCTGGCCGCCCTGAGCGAATCTGGCCGCGAGCAAGCCATCGCCGAGGCCGTCACCCAGGCCCTGCAACACTTTGAACTTGATCGCCGCATCACACTGCCGGCGCGTTTCCGCGAACTCGAAGCGGCGCGCCTCGCCAAGCTGATCGAAATCTGGCTGCAGGTCGAGGCCAAACGTGGTCAAAGCTTTGACGTCGTCGCCTGCGAAGCACCGGCCGAAGTCGAGATCGAGGGCATCAAGGTCAAGATGATCGTCGACCGCATCGACCAGCTGGCCGACGGCCGGCAGGTCATCATCGACTACAAGACCGGCGCCAGCATCGACACAAAGAACTGGGCCGAACAACGCATCACCGAGCCGCAACTGCCGATCTACGCCGCACTGGTCAATGAAGACGTCGCCGCTGTCGTTTTCGCCAAGGTCCTGCTCGACAAGCCGGCCTTCGCCGGGGTGGCCGACGAAAAGGACATCCTGCCCGGCGTCCAGGGCGTCGGCGACGACAAGCAGAAAATTTTCGATCCGGTCGAGTTCCCGGACTGGATCGCCGTCATCACCCATTGGCGCGAACGGCTGCACGCCGTGGCCAAAGAGGTCGGGCAAGGCCGGGCCGGGGTGGTTTTTGCCGACGAAGCGGCGCTGCAATATTGCGAGGTCCTGCCCCTCCTGCGCCTGCCTGAGCGGCGCCGGCTGCTGGCGGCGGCCGGGGCCGGTGTTTTAGAGCGGGACGCAGTAGCGCCCCGGATGGCCAACTGAAGACAGGAGAAAATCATGCGTGAACTGAAACTACTGGGCATCTGCGGCAGCCTGCGCCGCCAATCGACCAACGCCGGCCTGCTGCGAGCGGCCATCGCCGAACTGCCCGAGGGCGTTAGCATGGAAATCGCCGATCTCTCGGCGGTGCCTTTCTACAACGCCGACCTCACCGAAAAACCGCCCGCCGTCGAGCGCCTGCTGGCCCAGATGGGCGCCGCCGATGCGCTGGTGCTGGCCTGCCCTGAATACAACTACTCGCTGGCGCCGGCCCTCAAGAACGCCCTCGACTGGGCCTCGCGCGAGCCGGATAGCGCCCTGCTCGCCGGCAAGGCAGCGGCCATCCTCGGTGCCGGCGGCGGCATGGGCACCTCGCGGGCGCAATACCACCTGCGCCAGGTTTGCGTCTTTCTCAACCTGCATCTGCTCAACAAGCCCGAAGTCTTCGCCAATGCCTTCGCCGGCGGCTTCGACGCCGACGGCAACCTGACCGACGCCAAGCTCATCCAGCAGGTTGCCGCGCAGATGCAGGCGCTGGCGGTGTGGACGCGAAAGCTGCGTGGCTGATGCTGCCAACGGTCGACCGCCTCGAAGAAGACCGGCTTGCCCGCCAGCGCGCTCTGGAGGTCGCCTCCTTCATCGTCGAAGCGCCGGCCGGGGCCGGCAAGACGGAGCTGCTGACCCAGCGCTACCTGCGCCTGCTCGCCGTCGTCGCGCATCCCGAAGAAGTGCTGGCGCTGACCTTCACCAACAAGGCGGCGACCGAGATGCGCGACCGCATTCTCGGCAGTCTGGAGCGGGCGGCGAGCGGCGAAATGCCCGAGCAGCCGCACAAACAGCTGACTTTCGGGCTGGCGCGGCAGGTGCTGGCGCACGACGCGGCGCAGGGTTGGCAACTGCTCGGCCATCCCGGGCGCTTGCGCATCACGACGTTGGACGCCCTGTGCGCCAGCCTGGCCCGCCAGATGCCCTACCTCAGCCGCTTCGGCGCCCAGCCCGGTGTCGCCGAGGATGCCGAGGCGCATTACGCGACGGCAGCACGGCGGACGCTGGAAATGGTCGAGGCCGAAGGCGCCGATGCCGAGGTGGTGGCCGAGGCGCTGGCTTTCATGGACAACAATGCCGGCCGCCTCGAAAAACTGCTGATCGCCATGCTCGGTCGGCGCGACCAGTGGCTGCAACACGCCTCGCGTATCGAAAGCGGGGCGATGAAGGCCGAGGTCGAGGCCGGGTTTGCGGCGCTCATCGAACGCGATCTGGCGGCGGTGGGAGACCTGCTCGACGGCCGGCTGCAAAGCCTGCTCATGCCGCTGGCCCGCTTCGCCGCGGCCAATGTGCCGGGGACGCTGGATTCCATTTTTGACTGGAATTTCCGGTTGACCGTAGGAATCGCCGATTTGCCGCGCTGGCAGGCCGTGGCGGCGTTGCTCATGACCGGCACCGGGACGATTCGCAAGACGGTCGATAAACGCATCGGCTTTCCGGCCGGGGCAGAGTTCGCCGACCAGAAAAAGGCCATGCTCGAACTGCTCGCCGAGCTGCGCGGCGTGGCCGGGCTTGAAGACGCTCTGGCCATGCTCGGCAAGCTGCCACAGCCGGAACTGAGCGATGGCGAATGGGCCACGGTCGAATGTTTTTCACGCCTGCTCCGGCTGGCCGCCGGGCAGCTGTGGCTGGCCTTCCAGGAAGCCGGCGAGGTCGATTTCATCGAAATCGCCGCCCGGGCCGGGCTGGCGCTCGGCGACGACGAAGCGCCGACCGATCTGGCCCAGGCCCTCGATTACCGCATCCACCACCTGCTGGTCGACGAATTCCAGGACACCAGCCCGACCCAGGTCGAACTCATCGAAAAGCTGATGCGCGGCTGGATGCCCGACGATGGTCGGACGCTGTTCGTCGTCGGCGACCCGATGCAGTCGATCTACCGCTTTCGCAAGGCCGACGTCGGGCTCTTCCTGCGCGTCCGCGAGCGCGGAATCGGCGACATTCGCCTCGACCACCTGCGCCTGTTCCGCAACAACCGCTCGTATCCGGGCATCGTCGATTGGGTGAACACCGCCTTCCCGGGCATCTTTCCGGCCGCCGACAGCCCCGAGGCCGGCGCCGTGCGCTACGCCGAATCGGCGGCGACCCGGCCGGCCCGCGAGGATAGCGGCGTAGTCGTACATCCGGTTATCCAGCGCGAAGGCAACGACGCGGTCGGAGAGGAAGCCGCCCGTGTCCTGGCCATCATTCGTCAGGCGCGGCGCGAAACGCCGGAGGAAGGCATCGCCGTCCTCGTCCGCGCCCGCAGCCATCTCGATGCGCTCGTCGGCGAAATCCGCCGCAGCGCGCCGGAGCTGCGCTTTCAGGCCGTCGATATCGAAGGGCTGGACGGTCGCCAGCATGTGCAGGACCTGCTCACCCTGTTCTGCGCCCTTCAGCACCGGGCCGACCGCGTCCATTGGCTGGCCCTGCTGCGCGCCCCGTGGTGCGGCCTCAAGCTGGCCGACCTCCATGTGCTGGCGGCCGACGACAAGAAATCGACGATCTGGCAGCTAATGCAGGACGAAGCCCGCGTCGCCCGCCTGTCCGACGACGGCCGGCAACGCCTGCTGCACGTCCGCGAAGTCCTGCAACTGGCCTTCGCCGGCCGCGCCCGGCAGCATCCGCGGCGCTGGCTCGAAGGCGTCTGGCTCATGCTCGGTGGGCCGCGCTGCCTGGAGGCGCCGGAGGCGCTCAACGACGTCGCGGCATTCTTCAAACTGGTCGACCAGCTGGTGGCCGGCCGCAACCTCAGCGCCGAAACCCTGGCCGCCCACGCCGCCGAACTCTACGCCCCGTCCGACCCGCTCGGCGACGCGGTGCAGATGATGACTGTGCACAAATCCAAGGGCCTCGAATTCGACACCGTCATCCTGCCCGGCCTCGACCGCGGCACCGGCGGCAACGACAGCAGCCTGCTGCTCTGGGACGAAGTGGCCGGGGCCGATGGCGACGAACACCTGCTCGTTGCGCCGATCAAGCAGAAGGGCGCTGGCAACGGCGAGCCGACCGCCTACGACTACCTCAAGAAGCTCGAAGCCGAACGCGCCGCGCACGAAGATGAACGCCTGCTCTACGTTGCTGCCACGCGCGCCATCCGCAAGCTGCATCTGCTCGGCGTTGCTGTGGCCGACGACAGGAAGGATGACGGTCTCAAGCCGCCGGCCGCCGGCACGCTGCTCAAGCTGCTCTGGCCGGGCGTCGCCCAGCCGGTATTCGTCGCAGCGCTGGCCGGCGTCGAAGCCGTTCCGCCGACCAGCCCCGGCATCGACCCGGCGACCTTCGTGCCGCCGCTCGTCCGGTTGCGCGAAACCGCGCTGCCGGCCGGCCTCGGTGCCTTGCCGGAAGGTCTGCGCCCGGCCGACAACCCGCTCGACCTCGACGCGGCGGAATCCGGCCTGTCGCTCGAAGCCTCGGTCGGCACGCTGGTTCACCGCTATCTCGAACTGATCGCGAAAAATGGCCTGGCAAGCTGGTCGACCGCAAGAGTTGCCACGCTCCAGCCGGCCTGCCAGCGCTGGCTGGGCAGCCAGGGCCACAGCGAGGAAGAGGCGGCGAGCGGCGCGGCGGAGGTCGTCGCGGCGCTGCACACCACACTGGCTTCCGACAGCGGTCGCTGGGTTCTCGCCGATCATCCCGAGGCCGCCGCCGAGCAGGCATGGAGCAGTGCGGACGGCACTGCTACGGTCAACCACGTCATTGACCGCATTTTCGTGGCCGATGCTTGCCGCTGGATCATCGACTACAAGACGGTCCGCCTGCCCGAAGCCGAACTGGCCCGCCGCGCCGAAAGCTACCGGCCGCAGCTCGCCCGCTATGCCAGCCTGTTCGCCGACTCGCCACAGCCGCTCAGGTTGGCCATTTTCTTTCCGCTGCAGGGGCGGCTGGTCGAACTCGCCACCTGAACCGGGGGCGGCCGGACATGCCGCTAGGGTAAGCACGGGGGCTTTGTCATATTCATTTCGACTATAATCGCGCTCCGGTCGAAATTTTGCGAAAACAATGTCTCGCGCTGCGCTTCTCTTCCTGTTGTGGTGCGCAATACCCGCCAGCCTCGGCAGCGGTGTGCTGGCGGCTGACCGGCCGGCGCTGCGCGTACTGGTCCTCGAAAATGCGCCGCCGATGTCCTTTCGCGACGAGTTCGGCCAACTGACCGGTTTCAGCGTCGAGGTTGCCCGCGCCGTGTGCAACGAAATGCGCGTCAATTGCGCGTTCGACGTCGTCACGCAAAGTGCGCTGCTCCCCGCCATCAGCCAGGGCAAGGCCGATATTGCTGCGGTTGGCTTGCTCGAAACCCCCGAGCGCCGCGCCAAGATGCTGTTTGCCAAGCCGTACTACCGCTCGATGTCGCTCTGGCTGGCCCGGCCGGGCGTCGTTCCGGGGCAGCCCGGGGTGCGGGTCGCCGCCGTCGTCGGTTCGGTGCAGGAGGCTTATGGCCGCAAACAAGGCTGGGAAATGAATCCCGTGGCTACCCATGGCGAACTGGCCGAACCACTCATTTCCGGCCAGGCCCAGGCCGTCCTCGTCCCGATGATCTCGGCTCTCAATCTGCAGAAAGTGGCGGCTTTCCGGAAACTGGGGCTGGCCACGACCGTGATCCGTGCCGCCGAACTGAGCGGCGACGCCGCCTTCGGCATTTCTCCCTTTCGTCCCGAGTTGCAGAAAGAAATTAATGCGGCGCTCGATCGCATCAAGCGCAATGGGACGTATGATCGGATCAATTCACGGTTTCTGCCCTTTCGGGTGAGTTGATGCCAGCCATATTCCAGCTTTCAGGCCGCCCTCGGGTGGCGCGGGGCGAGCCTTGATGCCATCGCCCAAGGCTATTCAGGCCGGCCGCGCCTTTGCCCTGCTGGCGGCGATCTTTCTCTTCGCCTTCGGCCTGGCCGTCGTGCTCCTGTCGCTCGATCAGCAACGCGTCGTCGATGCCACCAGCCGGTTGCAGGATCAAACCGTGCCGGAAATCATCCGCTTCCAGCGCCTGGCCCGGAATCTGGAGCAACTCCGCCAGGAGGGCGAGCGCATTTTTGCCGTCAGTTCGCAGGCTTCACGCCAGCAGTCGATGTTCGTCGTGACGCTGATCGCCAGTCATCCGAGCATACTCGAGCATCCGGGGGCCGCCCGCTTGGCGCGTGAAACGGAGCAATTTCTCAGCGATGTCGTGCGCCAGGCCAGCGCCGACGATCGTCGCCCGGCCACCCGTTACGACGAGTGGCAGCGTATTGCCGCGCGCCTCGGCATGCAGGTCGACGACGTCTCGGTGCAGGGCATCAATCTGGCCAACACCGACCTCAATGTCGCCACCACGGCAATGCGCCTGGCCCGCTACAAACTCATGACGGCGCTCGTCCTGGTCGGCATCTTCCTGATCGTTTTCATGATTCTCGTACGCCGCCATCTCATTCATCCGCTACAACGCATCAACCTGGCGTTGTCGACGCTGAGTGCTGATCGTCCGGCCCCCGAATTCGGCCCTTCGACCATGCTCGAAATCCGTGCCGTCGAGGACTCCGTCCGCGAGCACCACGCCCTGCTCATCCAGAACGAAGAAACCCGGCAGGTGCTGGAAAAGCTGGCCAACAAGGACGGCCTGACCGGGCTCATGAATCGCCGCCATTTCATGCAGTCGGCCGAAGTCGAACTGCAGCGCGCCCAGCGCTACCGCCGGCCGGTCACGGTGGCCATGGCCGACCTCGACCTGTTCAAGAAACTCAACGACACCTACGGCCATGCGGCCGGCGACGCCATGCTGCGCGCTTTTGCCGATCTGGTTCGGGACACCCTGCGCCAGTCCGATTTCGTCTGCCGCTACGGTGGCGAAGAGTTTGCCTTCCTGTTTCCGGAAATCGGCCCGGCCGAAACGGAAAAGCTGGCCGAGCGCCTGCGCGCCCGCTGTGACGACATGGAGGTTCCGTTGCCAGATGGCCGTTCGGTCAAGGCCACCGTCAGCATCGGGCTGGCCGATGCCAGCGAATGTCCCATCGAAATCGCCCTCAAGCGTGCCGACGAGGCGCTCTACGAAGCCAAACGCCTCGGCCGCAACCGGGTCGTGCTATCCAGCCCGTCCGTGCCGGAAACAGTTGGCGAGCCGGATACGCTGACCGGCAGCCTGTTCTGAGGCTCAGGGCCAGATAAGGCAGGCCCAGACGGCAGCGGCGTTGAGCAGGCTGAGCAGGACGGCGGCACTGCCCATATCCTTGGCCCGCTTGGCCAGTTCGCTCTTCTCGGGCGAGGCCTTGTCGACCACGGCCTCGACGGCAGAGTTGAGAATTTCGACGATCAGGATGAGGACGACGCTGGCTATCATCAAGGCCCGTTCGACCCCGGTCTTGCCGAGATAGAGCGCCAGCGGAAGCGCAATGGCGGCGAGCAGGATTTCCTGGCGAAAGGCGGCTTCGTTGCGCCAGGCCGCCAGCAGTCCATCGCGCGAATAGCCCAGTGCGTTGATCAGTCGCCGCACGCCGCGCTTGCCTTTGAGTTCGGCGGCGCTCATTGGCCGTTCTTCTCGGGCGGTTTTGATTTTTGGCCTTTTTTTCCGGTCGACCGTAGCTGCATGTGATTGTGGTTGTCGCGGCGCAACTCGAACAGTTCGCTGGCAATGACCAGGTCGCTGAGTTTGGCGTAACCGAAATTTCGTGGGTCGAAGGCGGGCCAGTTCTTGTTTACGTGAGAGCCGACCGTCGCCAGCATGGCCCAGCCTTCCTCATCGGAAACAGCTGCGACCGCATTACGCAGATGGGTGACCAGGCGGGTGTCGCTGCGCAGTTCATTGGTGCTTAATTTGTCGAGCGGCGCTGCGGCTGGCTGAACGTTGTTGGGCAGTGGCGCCGGATTGCCGAGATTTTCCACAAACAGGAATTTGGTGCAGGCATTGACGAAGGCCGATGGTGTTTTCTCTTCGCCGAAGCCGAAAACCTTCAGCCCGTTGGCTCTCAAGCGCATGGCCAGCGGCGTGAAGTCGGAATCGCTTGATGCAATGCCGAAAGCCGAGAGTTTCTGGGTGTAGAGCAGGTCCATGGCATCGATGATGATGGCGCTGTCCGTCGCATTCTTGCGCTTGGTATAGGCAAATTGCTGGACCGGTTGAATCGCGTAGTCATGCAGAATTTCGGCCCAGCCGTTGAGGGCCGGGCTCTTCCAGTCGCCGTAGGCGCGGCGGATGTTGATGACGCCGAACTTCGACAATTCGTCGAGAATCACTGTGATCTTGGCGGCAGGGCAGTTGTCGGCATCGATGAGCAAGGCGATTGTCGTGTGTTCCATGATTTTCCCGGCTATTTTTTGTCGAGTAATGGCTTGAGGAAACGCCCGGTGTGGCTGGCCTTGCACTTGGCGACCTGTTCCGGCGTGCCGGAAACGAGGATGCGGCCGCCGCCGTCGCCGCCTTCCGGGCCGAGGTCGACGATCCAGTCGGCGGTCTTGATGACGTCGAGGTTGTGCTCGATGACGACAATGGTGTTGCCGTTGTTGGCCAGCCGCTGGAGCACGCTGAGCAGCATTTCGATGTCCTGGAAATGCAGGCCGGTGGTCGGTTCGTCGAGGATGTAGAGGGTGCGGCCGGTGTCACGCTTGGACAGTTCGAGGGCCAGCTTGACGCGCTGGGCTTCGCCGCCAGATAGCGTGGTGGCGCTCTGGCCGAGGGTGATGTAGCTGAGGCCGACATCGACCAGGGTTTGCAGCTTGCGGGCGATGTTGGGTACCGGGTCGAAGAATTCGCGGGCCTGCTCGACGGTCATGCCGAGGATGTCGTAAATGTTCTTGCCCTTGTACTGGACTTCCAGGGTTTCGCGGTTGTAGCGCTTGCCGTGGCAGACGTCGCAGGGGACGTAGATGTCGGGCAGGAAGTGCATTTCGACCTTGATCATGCCGTCGCCCTGACAGGCTTCGCAGCGGCCGCCCTTGACGTTGAAGCTGAAGCGGCCGGGGCCGTAGCCGCGGACGCGCGATTCGGGCACCAGGGAGAACAGTTCGCGGATCGGCGTGAGCAGGCCGGTATAAGTGGCCGGGTTGGAGCGCGGGGTGCGGCCGATCGGCGCCTGGTCGACGTTGATGACCTTGTCGAACAGCTCGAGGCCGATGATTTCCTTGTACGGCGCCGGCTCGGTCGTCGAACCGTAGAGATGGCGGGCTGCTGCGGCATAGAGCGTGTCGTTGATGAGCGTCGATTTGCCCGAGCCGGAGACGCCGGTGATGCAGGTGAGCAGGCCGCCGGGGATTTCCAGTGTGACATCTTTCAAATTGTTGCCGTAGGCGCCGACGACTTTGAGCTGTTTGTTCGGATCCTGCGGTCGACGCGATTTCGGGGCCGAAATCGATTTGCGGCCGGACAGGTAGTCGCCGGTCATCGACAGCGGATTGGCCGTTACTTCGGCCGGCGTGCCCTGCGCGACAACGGCGCCGCCATGGACGCCGGCGCCGGGGCCGATGTCGACGACGTAATCGGCGCTGCGGATGGCGTCTTCATCATGCTCGACGACCAGAACCGTGTTGCCCATGTCGCGCAGGTTCTTGAGTGTTTGCAGGAGGCGGTCGTTGTCGCGCTGGTGCAGGCCGATGGAGGGTTCATCGAGGACGTACATGACGCCGGTCAGGCCCGAGCCGATCTGCGAGGCCAGGCGGATGCGCTGGGCTTCGCCGCCGGACAAGGTTTCGGCCGAGCGTTCGAGGCACAGGTAATCGAGGCCGACGTTGATCAGGAAGGAAATCCGCGAGGTGATTTCTTTGAGAATCTTGTCGGCGACCTGCGCCTTGTTGCCAGCCAGGTTCAGGCAGTTGAAGTAATTGCGCGCCTCGCCGAGCGGCAGGCGGCTAATTTCGTGCAGGGTGTGCGTGCCGACGCGCACATGCCGTGCCTCGATGCGCAGGCGGGTGCCGGCACAGCTCGGGCAGGCCGAACTGCTGACGTATTTCGACAATTCCTCACGCACGGCATTCGATTCGCTGCCGCGGTAACGTCGTTCGAGGTTGGGAATGATGCCTTCGAAGCTGTGGCTGCGGTCGAAGCGCGTGCCCTTTTCGTTGAGGTAGCGGAAATTGATTTCGGTCTTTCCGGAGCCGTAGAGGATGAGCTGGCGCTGAGCCTCGGTCAGTTGCTCGAAGGGCGTGTCGACCGAGAAACCGTAGTGATCGGCGATCGATTCGATGATCTGGAAGTAGAACTGGTTTTTCTTGTCCCAGCCGCGAATGGCGCCGTTGGCCAGCGAGGCGGCCGGGTTGGTGACGACGCGCTTGGGGTCGAAGAACTGGATGACGCCCAAGCCATCGCACTTCGGGCAGGCGCCCATCGGGTTGTTGAAGGAAAACAGGCGCGGTTCGAGTTCCTGCAGGGCATACGAGCAGACCGGGCAGGCGAACTTGGCCGAGAACATGTGTTCCTTGCCGTCGTCCATCTCGAGCGCGATGGCCCGGCCCTCGGCATGGCGCAGCGCCGTCTCGAAGGATTCGGCCAGGCGCTGGCGCATGTCGTCGCGCACTTTCAGACGGTCGACGACGACATCGACGGTGTGCTTGTGCGTCTTGGCCAGCTTCGGCACGTCGTCAATTTCATAGACCGTGCCGTCCACACGAACGCGGGCGAAGCCCTGGGCGCGCAGTTCGGCGAAGAGGTCGAGCTGCTCGCCCTTGCGATTGGCGACGACCGGGGCAAGGATCATCAGTTTGGTTTCGGCCGGCAGGGCGAGGACCGAATCAACCATCTGCGACACCGTCTGCGCTTCGAGCGGCAGGTTGTGGTCAGGGCAATACGGCGTGCCGGCGCGGGCGAAGAGCAGGCGCAGGTAGTCGTGGATTTCGGTGACGGTGCCGACGGTTGAGCGCGGGTTGTGCGAAGTCGCCTTCTGCTCGATGGAGATGGCTGGCGAAAGGCCTTCGATCAGGTCGACATCAGGCTTTTCCATGAGCTGCAGGAACTGCCGGGCGTAGGCCGAGAGCGACTCGACGTAACGGCGCTGCCCCTCGGCGTACAAGGTGTCGAAGGCGAGCGAGGACTTTCCCGAGCCGGACAGCCCGGTGATCACGATGAGCTGGTTGCGCGGCAGGTCGAGGTTGATGTTCTTTAAATTATGGGTGCGCGCGCCGCGAATGCGGATGAATTCCATCGCTGTATTTTTCGGTGTTGGGGAAGGGGAAACTATACGCAAAAAAGCCGGCGTCGCCCCGGCTTCGTGTGCTTGATCGGCCAATTTTCAAAGCGTCGATGGTGATGCTTCGATTGCCAGGCCTTGCGGTGCAATCGACTTGCTATCAGAATATGCGCTAAACATTTTTTGGGGTTTTCATGGCAAGAAAGGCGCGCTCGTCGCTGGCTGTTCTCAACGATCTGGCGGTGCTGCTTCCCTGGCAATTGGGGGGAATTCTCGCCTTGCTGACTGTCTGGATTGTGCACGATCCCGCCGCCTTGGGTAGCGGCCCGGGCGTCTCACTGGCCGGCCTTGCGCGCTATGTCGTTCCCGGCGTGCTGTTGGTAGTTGCATTCGTTTCCTACCGTCGCCGGCATCAGCCGGGCGGCGTGTCGATCGAGACAGTGACCAGCCCGACTGAAGATGCGCTCATGAAAATGAGCGCCCATGATTTCGAAAAACTGGTCGCCGAGGGCTTTCGGCGCGAGGGGTTCCTCGTAGTTGGCCGCACGGGAACGCGGCATATGGGGAGCGTGGACCTTGAGTTGTTCATGGGACGCGACCGTTACCTCGTGCAATGCCACGCCTGGAAGCAAACTTCCGTCGATGCTCAGACCGTGCGGGAGCTGCAGGCGGCGATCGCCGCTGAACGGGCGGTTGGCGGTTTTATCGTGGCCTCGGGCAAATTTACTGACGAGGCGAGAAAAATCGCCCTGGGCCGTTCGATTCGTCTGGTGCCCGCCGATTCGCTGCGGCGCCTGATCAAGAAGGTGAAGGCTTCAAGTACGGGCGAGGTGACGGTTTCCCCTGTTTTCTCGCGGCGCCGCCACGACCCGGCGCCGCCGGCCTGCCCGCAGTGCGGCAAGGCGATGATGCCGCGCACCACGAAGCAGGGTGGAAGCCTCGTTCAAACCGATTGGGGATGCACTGGCTTTCCCGCCTGCCAGGGCAGCCGGGCGCTGTAGCTGCAAGCACGGGCGTGCCGGAATTCCAATTTTGGGCCTGATTTCGGGTTGACCGTGGAAGTGCCGCCATGGCGATGGCCTGCCGCTCAAACCTGCTAATATTGTTGCCTCGCTGCAATGCAACAATTAAAAACGACAATGGCCCCCCCCAACGACCGCATGAGCCCTGAGGAACGCCGCGCTGGCGCCTCCTTGGCTTCCATTTTTGCCCTGCGCATGCTCGGGCTTTTTCTCATCCTGCCGGTGTTTTCGGTCTATGCCAAAACACTGCCCGGCGGCGACAACCTGACGCTGGTCGGTTTTGCACTCGGGGCCTACGGCCTGACCCAGGCCTTTTTCCAGATTCCCTACGGTATCGCCTCCGATATTTTCGGACGCAAGCCAGTCATCGTCATCGGCTTGCTTGTTTTTGCGCTGGGCAGCTTCGTTGCCGCCTGGGCGCCGGACATGACGTGGATCATCGTCGGTCGCGTGCTGCAGGGCGCCGGCGCCATTTCAGCCGCAGTCACGGCGCTGGCCGCCGACCTGACGCGCGAGGAACACCGGACCAAGGTGATGGCCATGATCGGCTCGTCGATTGGCCTCGTCTTTGCACTGTCCCTTGTTGGTTCGCCCATTCTCTACGGCTGGATCGGCATGGCCGGTTTGTTTGTCCTGACCGGCAGCCTGGCGCTGATCGCCATTGTTCTCCTGCTCAAGGCGGTACCGCCCGCTCCGCCGGCGACCGGCCATGACAAGCTGCCGCTGCGTCGTGTGCTGTTCGATCCGGACCTGATTCGCCTCAATGTCGGCATCTTTGTGCTGCACATGACGCAGATGGCCATGTTCGTCGTCCTCCCGCATGCCCTGGTCAATCACGGTGGGCTGGAGGCCGCTGCACACTGGAAGGTGTACCTTCCGGCCGTGCTGCTGTCGTTTGCCATCATGGTCCCGGCCATCATCGCCGCCGAGCGGAAGGACAAGATGCGGCCGATTTTCCTGGCCGCCATCGCGCTGCTCGTCGTCGTCCAGTCCGGTCTGCTGATTTACAGCACCAGCCTGTGGGCGCTGGCTTTGTGGCTGGTGCTCTTCTTTGTCGCGTTCAACGTGCTTGAAGCAACGCTGCCTTCGCTTGTTTCGCGCACCGCCCCGCCCAGCGCCAAGGGCGCAGCGCTCGGCGTGTACAACACGACGCAGGCCCTCGGCCTGTTCGTTGGCGGCGCAGCCGGTGGCTATCTGGCGCAAAATTTCGGCGATAATGCGGTCTTTGCCGCGAGCGCCGGGCTGCTTCTGGTCTGGCTGGTGGTGGCGAACTCGATGAATTTTCCGCAACGGCGCGCGACCGCCGCTGCGACACAATCTGCTTAGGAGACAAGGGCAATGGCCGGATCGGTAAACAAGGTAATTCTCATCGGTAACCTGGGCAAGGACCCGGAAGTGCGTTACACGGCAAGCGGTGAGGCGATGTGCAATTTCAGCCTGGCGACGACCGATAGCTGGAAGGACAAGTCCAGTGGCGAGCGCAAGGAGCTGACCGAATGGCATCGTGTTTCCTTTTTTGGCAAGCTGGCGGAGATCGCCGGCCAATACCTCAAGAAAGGGTCGCAGGTCTATGTTGAAGGCAGCCTGCGCACCCGCAAGTGGACCGACAAGGAAGGTCAGGAGCGGTACACCACCGAAATTCGCGGCGACCAGATGACCATGCTCGGCTCGCGTCAGGGCCAGGGTGCGCCGGCTGGCGGTGGTGGCGGTTACGATAACGAGCCGACGGACTACTCGCCGGCCCCGTCCAGGAACAAGCCGAAGCCTTCGTTCGACGATCTCGGCGACGACATCCCGTTCTAAGATTGGAACTGCTTGCGCTGGGTCGTGTGACTCAGCGCATTTGCATTTTTACCCAGAGGTAATCCAGCATGACCAGCGCAGTCACTTTCAAGATTCTTGAAGACATTGCCCGGGATCTTTCCGGCAATGAAATCACTTTCCCGACTTTTCTCGACATCACCTTTCAGGTGCGTGCCGCGCTCAAGGATCCGAATCTGAACGTCGAGCAACTGGCCAAGCTGGTCGGTGCCGAGCCGCTGATGAGCGCCAAGATCATCCGCATGGCCAACTCGGTGGCGATGAACCCGAGCGGCCGCGAAGTTGCCGACGTAAAGAGCGCCATCGTCCGTGTCGGCATGGAAGCCGTGCGCACGGTGTCGTTTGCCGTGGCCATGGAGCAACTGCTCAAATCGAAGCAGATGCAGCCGTTCGAAGAGATTTCCCATCGGCTGTGGGAGCACACCTCGCACGTGGCGGCGCTGTGTCGCGTACTGGCCCGCAAGCGCCGCATCAACGGCGACGAGGCGATGTTTGCCGGCCTGGTGCACGATCTCGGCGTCTTTTATTTGATGTCGCGCGCCGCCAATTTCCCTGAGCTGGCCAACGACAAGGTCGAGTTGCACGCCCTGCTGGTCGGCTGGCACGACAACATCGGCCACGCCCTGCTGTCGGCCATGGGCTTGCCGGAATCGGTGCTCGAAGCTGTCCGGGATCACGAAACCGAACGTGAAATCACGGCCATCGACAACCTCTCCAACGTCCTGTTCATTGCCAACAAGATCGCCAACCGGACGTCCAGCTGGCGCGACAAGGAGCTCGACGGGGAGATCGATACGACGATTCTCGATACCCTGTTCGACGCCGATGCACTGGCCGAAATCGTTGAAGAGTCGGAAGAGGAAGTGCACTCCCTGAAGGCGGCGCTGGGCGGTTAAGCCAGCCGGCGCCTTTCGCGGGGCCTCAGTGGGCCTGCTTTGCTGAAAATAGACCGATTCCCACGGTCAACCGGGAAAAAGCCCAAAAATTGAAATCCGCAGTTTGAGCGTGGACGTCTTGCCGGGCCTCTTGGAAGGAG
The DNA here is from genome assembly GCA_002842145.1 of Betaproteobacteria bacterium HGW-Betaproteobacteria-6. GTDB lineage: Bacteria > Pseudomonadota > Gammaproteobacteria > Burkholderiales > Rhodocyclaceae > Azonexus. Next base: position 18,190 of record PHCF01000042.1, read on the forward strand.
CCGGCGCAGCCGGCACCGACCCAGGGGCGCCTTCTTCTTTGGCTACTGCCTTCTTGGCGAAGCAAGAAGACAGTACGCTCGCGCCGCAAGGGCGAAACTCATCGGGTGCAAGAACCCCGGCGTCTGATCAAAGCCGCCGTATCTTCTCCAGCAACGCCGTGGTCGATTTCTGGTGAATGAAGGGTATGGAGTGCACCGTGCCCCCCCAGCCCCGTACTTCGTTGCAGCCGACAATCTTGTCCACTGGCCAGTCACCGCCTTTGACCAGAATGTCCGGCCGGCATTCGAGGATGCGAAGCAGCGGCGTATCTTCATCGAACCAGGTGACCAGCGAAACGCACTCGAGCGCGGCCATGACGGCCAGTCGGTCTTCGAGCAGATTGACCGGGCGGTCGTCGCCCTTGCCCTGGCGTTTGACCGAGGCGTCGGTGTTGAGCGCCACGACCATGCTGGTGCCGAGGGCCGCCGCCTGCGCCAGATAGGTGACGTGACCGCGGTGCAGGATGTCGAAGCAGCCGTTGGTGAAGACCAGCGGGCGAGCGAGCTGGGCGACGCGGGCGGTCAACTGGTCAGGCGGGCAGATTTTTGCTTCGAAGCGGGGGGCGGCGTAGGTCATGGCGACATCACGGATTGAGGACAGGCCGCTATTTTAGTGGCGTTTAGCTATCGCCGCGGCCTGTCATCCCCACGTAACATCGGCTGGCTAGTGTGCAGGGCACTCCATCGACCCCAGCGGAACTCCATTGCCCTTGCTCCGGCGCAGCACCTTTTCGGCCCTCGTCGCGCTGCTTTTCAGCGTCTTGCTGACGGCCTGCTCGCCGCGTCAGCTGGTCGTCGGCAGCATTGCCGACGAACTGGCGGCGCAAAGCCAGGCCAGCGAAAACGATCTCGATCTGGCTCGCGAGGCCAGCGCCTTCTACCTGAAATTATCCGAATCCGTGCTGCGCAGCGATCCCGGACATCGCGGGCTGGCCGAGGCGGTGGCCGGCGGCTTCACGCAGTACGCCTACGCCTTCGTCGCGTTTGAAGCGGACCGCATCGAGGCGAAAGATGCCAAGGCGGCCGAGCGCCTACGCCGCCGGGCGGCGCGGCTTTATCGCCGGGCGCATCGGCATGCGATGGCGGCGCTGGAAAAGGAAAGACCGGGTTTCGCCCGCGCCCTCAACGCCCCGCAAGTGGCTGACTGGCCGACGCTGGCGCCGGACCAGGTCGGCCTTGCCTACTGGGCTGCGGCCGCGTGGGGCGGCTGGATTTCGCTGTCCAAGGATGATCCCGATGTGGTGGCCGACCTGCCGCAGGCGGTGCGCCTGACGCAACTGGCCTGGCAGGCTGATCCGGCCTGGGGGCAGGGCGCGCTGACCGGGTTGCTGGCTACCTTTGAAGCGTCACGCCCGGGCGGTAGCCAGGCACAGGCGTTGGTCTGGTACGACCAGGCGATTGCCCAGGGTGGCGGCAACAGTGCCGGCCCGCTGGTTGGCAAGGCTGAGGGTTACGCCCAGCCGGCCGGTGACCGTGCGCTGTTCGAGTCGCTGCTCAAGCAGGCCGTGGCGATCAAGGATGCGCCGGACAGCCCGCAGGCATTGCAAAACGAAGTCATGCGCCGGCGTGCGGCATGGCTGCTGGCGCAGGCGCCTGACCTGTTTTGAACGACCAGAATCCCAGGAGAAAAAAATGAAAACCAGACTGGCCGCCCTGCTGCTCGGCACCGTGCTCGCCCTCAACGCCTACGCCGCCGACAAGCAGTTGCGCATCGGCACGCTGGCCTCGAAAAATTCGCTCTACCACCGCCAGCTCATGGAACTCGGCGAAGCCTGGCGCACGGCGCAGGGCGGCAATGGCAAGTATCTGGTCTATCCGGATGGCAGCCAGGGGGGAGAGACGGACATGGTGCGCCGCATGCGCATTGGCCAGTTGCAGGGCGGCCTGCTCTCGGTGGTCGGGCTGCGCGAGATCGAGCCGTCGATTGCCGCGCTGCAGAACATGCCGATGATGTTCAAGAGCTGGGAA
>PHCF01000043.1 GCA_002842145.1 Betaproteobacteria bacterium HGW-Betaproteobacteria-6
GGACTGCTACGGTCAACCGGTAAAAATGGCCAAAATCGGAATCTTCTTCGGCACCGACACCGGCCGCACCCGGCTGATCGCCAAGCAGATGGCGAAAAAACTGGGTGACGCTGCTGACGCCCCCGTCAACATCGGCCGGACAACGCTAGCAGATTTCCTCGCCTACGATGCGCTGATCGTCGGCAGCCCGACGCTCGGCGACGGCGAGTTGCCCGGCCAGTCGGTCGGCCTGAGCCAGCCAAGCTGGGAGGAGTTCCTGCCGCAACTGGCCGATGCCGATTTGTCAGGCAAGACCATCGCCATCTTCGGCCTCGGCGACCAGAAGAAATACGCCGAAGAATTCGTCGACGCCATCGGCCTCATCCACGACGCCGTGATCGACCGCGGCGCCCGTGTCGTCGGCCGCTGGCCCACCGCCGGCTACGACTTCACTGCCTCGCTGGCCGTCGATGGCGACGACTTCCTCGGCCTGGCCCTCGATCAGCACCACCAGCCCCTGCTCACCGAAGAGCGCATCGACACCTGGCTGGCGCAAATCCAAGCGGAGCTACTGCCATGAACGCCAACCCCTGGGCCTCCCCCAAATGCGCCACACCGAAATCGCCACCCTGCGCGCCCACGTTTACCTACACGGCCAGCGCAGCGGCACCTACGGCATCTTCTACGAATACCCGCACCCGGTGCCGGGCATTCTGGAAAGCGAAGAAAATTTGCCGCTGCCCAAGGTACTGGCCAGCCTCGCCCTCCATTTCGACGCCTGATCGCCACATTCCGGCCAGCCCTAACCTTTCCTGCCCCCACCGTCCACCATGAACTCCTTGCCCGGAAACGCCAGCCCCAGCACCAGCAATCTGGTCAAAGAACCCGGCTGCAAAGGAGGTACCCCGGATGCCCGAATCTGGCAGGAGGATCTGCCCGCTGAATGGTTGAACGCCATCGAAGCGCCGCTCTATTACGCCCACTACCGCGAATACGAAATCAGCGCCGAGCGCGCCGTCGGCTACGACGCCGACGACAAACCCTGCTTCACCTGCCATCGTTTTCTGCTCACCCAAACCGGCACCGGCGAGACAATTCAACCGGTGGTCACCTTCAGCGAACGGATGTCAGCTTGGCGCCTGCGTGACGAGCGCTGGCTGGTCTTCCGCCGCAACAGCGCCAACCACGGCAGCGAACCAGCCAGCTTCTACGCCTTCAGCAACACCATGCCGCGCTAAGGCGCCGCGCGCCGCCCGCGCATCAAGCAGGAACGAAGTCTCCCCTCCCGGCTCCAGGACAAATCAGCCGAAAGGTATTTGTGCGGCATGACGCTCCTGCATTGCACGATCAATGGGTGTTGAGTAGCATCCAACCCCGGCCAATATGACGATTGCCTCAACCGGCAACGCCAACAATCCACACAAAGGTAGCGTCATTCATGTATCCCCTTCTCAAAACCCTGTTCAGTGTCGTCCTGACGCTCACCTTCGGTCCGGCCTTCGCCTGCACTGAAGGTTCAAATGGCTGTGACGTAGGCAAAAGGGAATGGGTTGAATACATCCAGGACACCTTGTCCTTTTCGTTCTGCGACGCCGGCTCCCCGTTCGTGAAATGCTCCGACGTCAGCCCGGTCCAATGCCGAAAAATTGCCTCGGCGGCGGCGAATGAATGTCTGGCCAAATTAGACAAGACCATTCCGCCCTTGTTGAACAGGACCGAGGCCGGCGACCGCGGCGAGGCCCTGGGTGACTGCATGGGCGGAAAACTGTTCAAAGCCATCAAGATCAGGGAAGACAAGGATCCGGACTGCGCCGGCATGCTTTGAACCTGGTGTAGTGCAGCACACTGTCAGGCACATAAAATCTTGTCTTTTCGGCCATGGCGGCGTTGAAAATCCACGCGACACCAACCAAAGGGGGTCAGAGTGATTTAGTTTTTCAATTCACTCTGACCCCTTTTGTTATTCCTTTTGTTACTTTTGGATCGCTTTGAGGTGTCTGGCGCGGAGTACCTTGGCGGGGATCGGGCCGGTCTTCGGCCAAAGCCGACATTGATCCTGGTGCCATGCATGGTCAGCAATGCATCGCATAGGAGCCCCGTCAGAAATCACGGTATTCAGCGGATATCTAGGCAAATACCGGCCCGTTGTTGACATTGCCGAATTCAGAAATCGAGCACCCAAGCGGATATCAGGGTGCGTGAGGCACAAGTGTGGGACGAATTGCTGTTTTGAACGTTCAAAACAGCTGCCTTCACTGGACTGCCTCACCCGCCACGTTGGTGTTAGCGAGAACACCATGCCTGCAGCACAGCATCTGCCCTCGCGCACGATAGGCTCCCCAGTCTAGCCGCCGAAGAATCCGATCGTAACCAACGCCAGCAGTGTCAGGCCTGCAGCAATGAGAACCAGACCGAGAATCTTCGAGCTTCTTGCCATCGGGGCTGTAGGCGCGTCGACCAGATGCTTCTCCAGTTCGCCAGCATCGACTAGGCGCTGATACTGGGCCGGGTGGTCATGACGGAACTCATCAATCGACTGCGTGCCGGTGAACATGACGATGTCCGGTGGAGGCAGCTTATCCGGGCGGAAGTGATTGTTGAAGAAATGCACCGTAAAGAGGAAGACGGCAGCCAGGAACGCTTCTTCACCATGGACCAGAGTGCCGACGTTGAACACCCAGCCCGGCAGGTAAGTCGCGGTGATATGTGGGAAGGCCAGCATCAGTCCGCTCCAGCCAATCACATTGACGCCCCAGAAGACAGCCCAGTAATCGAATTTCTCGTAATAGGCCCAGCGGTCGAACTGTGGCCGCGGCCCCTTGCCGAAGAACCACTTGAACATGCCTATGCAATCGGCGAAATCCTTCCAGTTCGGAATCAGCGAATCCGGGCCGAACCAGCGGAATTTCCTGTCGCGCAACAGCTTTTGCATGACGTAGATAAAGTGGATGACGAAGATACCGATGAACAAAGCCGCCGCGATGCGGTGGATAAGACCGAGCGTCTTCGGACCGCCGAGCGCGTTCGAAACTACCGTGGCCCAACTGCTCTCGGCAAAGAGCGCTGAGGTACCGGTGAGTACCAGCGTCATGGTGACCAGCGCAAAGACCAGGTGGGCAATACGCCAACCCCACGGGAAGCGCTGGAAGTGCTTCCATTCGTCCAGGTTCAGACCTTCCGTCTTGACGTGAACCGCCCGTTTGCCTTCCTTGCGATCCTTCCACTCACGGTAATACCAGAGACCGGAGTGCGCCCAGAAGAAGGCAAAGACGAAAATCAGCAGGCCAACCATGAATTTGGTGGCGATCCACATTTCGGGATACTTTTTGAAATCGCCGCCGTGGGCGTGCGGGCCGAAAGAGACGAAACCGGCTGTTGCCGTGCGCATGCCCGGCTTCTTGTCGGTATGGCACTTCTGGCAGGTCTCCAGCAGATTGTTCGGGTGAATGGACGATTCCTCGTTATCAGCCTTGAGAATGCCGTGGCTGCCATGACAGTCAAAACACTTCGCCGTGTAGGCATGCCCCAGCGCACCAACCTGTCCGTGGTAGGTCGCCCGGTAGCTCTTCAGGTTTGCTTCGTGGCAGGTGCCGCAACGCTCGGTAATTGCCAGCCTGACCGGAGATGCTGCAGTGGCCCCGATGGCGTGGCTGGTATGGCAATCGACGCAGACAGCAGCCTTGGCGTCCCCCTTGTCCAGTACCGCTGTGCCATGTGCCGAGGCTGCATATTCTTCGAGTTGCTCCTCGTGGCAGCTATTGCCGCAGACCTTGGGGGTGGTCAGTCGCCATTCGGCATAGTCCGGGCTGTCCTTCGCGGGGATATTGAAGCTATGCGTATCGTGGCACTGGTCGCAGGCAGCGTTGATTCGCGACGGGTCATCCTCGTTGGCTCGGCCATGAAAGGATTTCTTGTGGGCTTCAATGTTTTCTACGATCAGACCCAGGCGCGGCTTTTCGGCAGCCTTGCCATCTTTCCGGGCATTTTCCCAGAGAGTGGTGTGACACTGGACGCAGTCAACTTTTGCCGCCGGCCCGCTTTTTCCGTGCGGTGCCCTGTTGTCCTTGATGTCGATGTGGCAAGCGATACATTCCATTTTTGCGTGCACACTCTTGCCGAAAGCGTCGTGGCGAACCGCCACCAACGCTCGTTTCTCGCCATCCGCGCCATCGACTTCCAGCTTGCCTTTCTTGCCGTCATGGCAGGAAAGACAAGTGGCATTGTCTAGTTTGTCGCTAGCTGCCGGCGTGGCGCCACCCGCCCCTGAAAACAGGGCAGCGGTCACGAGGAGGAGTCCGCCCAGTAGCGGACGGAGGGATTTGGTACTAAGCATGGCTTGCGCCTCAAGAAAAAGGCACGAGGAATTCGCTCGTGCCTTGATGGAAACCGTCAGTCATCGAAGACCGCCTCGCGAACGAGGGCGGTCAGCGCATCAAAAGCCCAGCGAAACACCAACCATAAGGCCTTGATAGGCCCCGGTCAGGGCTGTGTAGGCATTGTCGGTGTAGTAGTCATAGACATACGTGCCGCGTAGCTTCATTCGCTTTTTCAACTCGTAGTCGATGCCAAGGGTTAGCGTATGAACGTTGTTGTTGATCACACCGTCAATGCTGTTGCCGGCAGCCAATTGCGTACCGACATAACCGGAAGCCGTATCGCCCTTCGATTGGGTCCACGTATAACCGGCATTCAAGCGGAGAGGATCGCTGACCTGCCAGTCGCCGCCCAGTGAGGCAACATAACTGTCGATTTTGTAGTTTGGCCGGTCGACCGCCAGGAAGTTGATGGCTGCCGTTGGTGCGTCATAGCGGCGAGCGTCATTACGCATCAAGTAGCTGGAAAAGTTATCCTGAAGCCACGAGAAACTGGCGTACGTATTGATCCATTCGCTGATGGGAACGTTCACCGAAACGCCCGCCGATTGCAGCGTTTTCTCGGTTTCCTGTTGAACCGATGCGCCTAGGGCACCACCCGCAGCGCTACTGGTAAAGGCGTTGTTGCCGTTTTCTGCGCGCTTGTAGTTGTAGTAACCGCTGGTCTGAACACCTTTGGCGGTCGTATAGCTCAGCAAGGTTTTCAGATTGAGGGCTCTTTCAGGTTCAGTTACCAATCCGGTGCTGTTGGCCAAGGCATAGGAAGGCGTAACGCGAAGGATGAGTCCCTGTATCGGTCGGGCGACCCACTTCAGGAAAAGCTCATCGACGTGGCTGTCGTTACGGTAGAGGGTCTGCATTTGGTTGATCGAGAGTACACCGCCACCCCATTGACTCCAGGTCAGGTCGCGATCCTTGTCTTCGTGTTTCCAGCCAAGAGTTGCTGTCGATTTCAGGAAGCCGGGTCGCACGGTGGCAGAAATGCCGTAGCTCAAGGTTTCAATCTGATTGATCCGGACATCAAGACCTTCTGCAACCGTCGGCGTGATTAGCCCAGTAACCGGAAAATCTGAGTTGTTTTTGCGATGGTTGTAGCGGAAAAAGCCATCCAGGCCGATCCCTCTGATCACATTCGAACTGACGCTGGCGTAGGCGCTGTTGGTCGTGATTTTTCCGGTGCTGTAGCCAACGAACTGCTGCTGTTGCGAGAACGAGTCCTGTTCCAGGACCGACAGTCCGTAGCCGGCTGCGACTGCAGTGGCGCCATAATTTTTTGCAAAGCGGAAATTGTTGGAAATGAGGGTGCTGTCCGGAGCGTACTGAATGGGACGGCGTGCGACGGCGGCACTGGCGGGGGCTACTGTCGCATCCTGCGCGGTAATCAGGGCGCCAAAGTCGCCGATCGTAAAGTTGCGGCTACTTTCGAATTTCTCGATACGTCCTTCGTAGCCCAGATTGAATCCACCCGGCGAGCCATTCAGGCTGAAGGTGTAGCGGTTCATTTTTTCGTCAATCGGGGCATCGAAGCCGCGCCAGCGGAGCGGTCGCTTATTGGCATTGCCGCCGGTCAGGTCACCGTTACCCAACACGTAAGTGGCAAAGCGGTTGCCGTCCCGGGAATAGCCGTCATATGCCAGCGAAGCGCTGAGCTTGTTGCCAAGCAGTTCCGGCTTCAGATCGACACCGAGGCCGTAAGTTTGACGGTCAACCTTGAAAATACTTTGCCCAAGCGAGTCGTTGTTGAATTGCCTGACGAAGCCAGTCTGAGATGCTGCTGCGTAAGTCGTATCTACACCGCCGCTCGGAATTTGTCCCGGGCTGTAAAGGAAACTCAGCCCGCCAGATGATGAGCGGAAGTTGGTGTAGTAGCCGGCAAGCCCGAACAGGTCGGTATTGGCTTTGAAGATATTGCGCTGATTGTGCTCGCCGAAGCTGTCGCGCTTCAGCACCAAGACATTGCGCTGGCCATTGTTGGCGACGATATCGAGATCCAGATCGAGATAGGCGCCAGCGCGATTGTCGTCGCCGATGCCTTTCTGGTAGTTGTAGCGTTCCAGGAACTGGGTACCGCCCGCATCGGCACCCTTGAAATAATCGAAGGCAAAGAGTTTGGCTGTCACTTCCCCGGTGACGACCATTCCTTCCGCCGCTGCTTCGGCAGCGTACAAGGGCGAGGCAAACAGGCTGGCAACGGCGAGGGCCAGGATTTTTTTCTGTGTTTTCGCATGCATGATGTTTCCCCTCAGAATCTCAGATGCTGGTCAGTCGAGCTGCCATGGATGGCGCTGTGGCAACTGACGCAGTCGCGCAGCACGGACCCCGAGATCGGTGTGACGTTGCTGGAGGTGCCACTCTGGCCATGCCGGTTGCCGGCAATCGAGTGACACTGCAGGCACTGCATCGGCTGGGCGATGGTTTGCAGCTTGCGATTCGGCGCGCCGTGAGGGTCGTGGCAGGTCGTGCAGCCTTCGACGACTGGTGCGTGCTCGAAGACGTGGGGGCCACGAACAGCTTGATGGCAGGAAGTGCATTGCTCTGTAACCGCCCCCAGCGAGGCTTGCTTGGAGGCATGCGGGTCATGGCAGCCGGTACAGGTGGCGCCGCCTTCCTTGACGGGGTGATGCGAAGGCATGTTGAACTTGGCCAGGACGTCCTGGTGACAGGTTGCGCACAGAGCCGTGGTTTTGCCGCCCTTGAGCAGGGAAGCATTCAGCGTCTTGACCTTGTCGGTGTGGTTGCCATGACAGTCGCTACATTGAACGCCGGCCTTGTTATGTTCAGCAAAGGCGAAGTGCGTACGTCTTTTATCGGTTTCGTGACAGGTCAGGCATTGTTTTGATTCCGGGAGGCCGGCCAAAACACTCTTGGGTTTGGTGCTCTTGGCTGTGGCGTTTTCGCGTGCTTCTTCGACCTTGGCGTGATCTACCGCGCTCGTATGGCAACCAGCGCAGTCGCCATGAAAGGAATGAGCCTTGGTTTCGGCTTCGTGGCAGCTAACGCACTGCGCGCCGACCGGAGCCGATCTTGCGACAGGTTCAGAGATGGCGGTGGCGGACAGGAATGTCCCCAGTAATACCACTGCAATTCCAATAAAACGTTTCATGAAAAACCCCCTCGTGCTTTCTTGCTTTGTTTTTGTAACCACGGACTTGCCAAGTTTTAGCGAGCCAGGATCCAATCGATAAGATTGTTGATGCGCTCGGCGTCACGTGTTTTGACGGTGCCGTGATCTACTTTTTCCCCTTCGACTTCGACCTGGTTCGGTTCGGTTACATGCTTGATCAGTTCAGCCTTGGCGTTGGCCTTGCCTTTGTATTCGGCGGCAATCTTCTTGTACGGCTTGCCCTTCTTGGTCTTTTCGACGTCATGGCATTTCAGGCACTTGCTGTCCTTGAGTAGCTTCATGGCATCAGCGTCGTCCACCGCCGCGTGAAGATTGCCACTGGTGGAGAGAGCGAGGGCCACGAATGCTGTCAGAAGGAATGTGGTTTTCTTGTTCATGTATTTGCTCCGGAAACGTAGGCGGAAATTCGCAGGTCAAGCCTTGGAGAAGAAGGTTCTGCTTCGCTAGCGACGAGGTCAACGCGGTCACTGAGCACGTGCGCTGATACGCTGACAATTCTTTACTTCGCCCAAGCACAATTCTTTGAAGGATGTGAATAGGCCAAAATGTGTCTCGTACTCGCCTGCCATCTAGCGCGATGAGAGCGCTCCGGAAAAACATCAGAGGTTGTTCTCTAACGCTATGTTTAAAGTGGGAAAAATGCCGAAAATCGGCTGGCGTGTCGGGGCGTCGGGGGGGGAGTGAAATACCGTGCATGAAATCCGACTAAAAAACTGAGGTATTTACGTATGTCAATGGATGTAAATTATCGAAAATTCTGCTGTGGCGTGGCCGCAAATGCCCAGCCAGTGGGGCGCTGTTTAAAGTAAGCTTCTCCCATGAGTGCTCGAGAAGTGGTGGAAACCCGGTTGCCGCAAATCCTGCTGGTTGATGATGACCAGGCCTTTTGCGTGATGTTGACCGAGTTTCTTGGCGGAGAAGGCATGGCGGTCTGTGCGGTGCACGATGGCGAAGCAGGCTGCCGTGAAGCGGTCTGTGGTGGCTTCGATCTTGTGCTGCTCGACGTCATGATGCCGGGTATGAGTGGCATCGAGGTGCTTCGCCACATTCGTCGACATGGCGATTTGCCGGTGCTGATGCTGACAGCCAAAGGGGATGATCTGGATCGCATCATCGGCCTGGAGCTGGGGGCTGACGACTATCTGCCCAAACCCTGTAATCCCCGCGAATTGGCGGCGCGTCTGCGGGCCCTTCTGCGCCGCTCCGGTCACGCTCATGACAGTAAATTGGCCGAGGCGCCGGCTAATGAATTGCTGTCACTGTCATCGGCAAAACGTATTGCAAAGTGGCGGGGCGAATTGTTGCAACTGACTAGTACCGAGTTCAGCGTACTTGAGGTCCTCTACGAGAATGTAGGACAGATTGTGCCCAAGGCTGAACTTGCCAGCCGCGTATTGGGGAGAGTTCCTGCCCGCTATGATCGGAGCCTCGACATGCATGTCAGCAACCTGCGGCGAAAGCTGGGTAAGTTCGATGATGGCCGGGTGCCTATCCAGACCATTCATGGAATTGGCTATCAGTTGCTCCGGGACTAAGTGGTGAAATCGATTTCGGCCATGCTGGGTCTGCCGGTGCCAAGTCGACTGTTCTGGAAGATATTCGGATCGCTGTGGCTGGCCATTGCGGCGATTGCTTTTTGTGTCGATTTTGTCGTCGATGCGATGTTTCAATCCGAATTACGGCAGTCGCCCGACCTCTCGATAGGCTATCGCGCCGAGCTGGCAACAACTCTGGTGGCGACAACTCTGCATCATGCCGATGTTGAAGGCACCCGGCAGCTATTCATGGAGTGGTCGGGGAAACGGGAACTGCCTGTGCTCGTGGTGAATGCCCGGGGCGAGGATATTCTCGCCCGGACGGTGCCTGCACCGGCGCTGGCACAAGCCGTAGCTATGATCAATCAGGATTCAGCTGAGCGATCTGTTCAGCGGGTGCTAACCCCGAGCGGTGAGGCTTATGTCCTGTTTGTGCCCTTGCTGTTATTGCCGGCCTCGGCTCCCCATCAACATGTCTATCGCTATGCTGAGTCAACGCGAGCTGAAGTGTTAGCCATGGCGCTGGTCAGCCTGCTGTTCGCGGCCGGGTTGACCTGGTATCTGTATCGCCCGATTCGCCATCTCCACGACGCCAATCGCCGTTTTGCAGCCGGCGATCTGGATACGCGTGTTGGCCAGTTGATCGGTGATCGTCGTGATGAAATTGCTGATCTGGGGAGAGATTTCGACGATATGGCCGGCCGCGTGCAAAGCACAATCGAGGCAAAGTCCCGCCTGCTTCACGATGTTTCGCACGAATTGCGTTCGCCGTTGGCGCGTATGCAAATTGCGCTGGAGCTGACCCGACAGACACCGGCCAAAACAGGTGAAATGCTGGAGAGGATTGCCTACGAGATTGATCGGCTGGACAAGATGCTGGGTGAAACGCTGACGCTCTCGCGGCTAAAGTCGCGGTCGGAGCGTCCTGGCGAGGAGTGTTTCAATCTTGTCGAATTGCTTGTCGACATTGTCGAGGATGCACGTTTCGAGACCGCCAGTAATAGTCGGCAGATCGAGTTTCTGGCTCATGATGACGTCCTTATCACAGGCCGCAGCGAATTATTGAGGAGCGCCATTGAGAACGTCATCCGTAACGCGATTGTCCATACACTAGATGGCGCTGCAGTTATCGTCGATCTCAGCAGTGCTACGCCTGGCTTCGTCACTATTAGGGTCTGCGACGGCGGAGCCGGGGTGCCGGATGAAGAGCTCGGTGCTCTGTTTGAGCCCTTCTTCAGGGGGCGAAACGGGGAAAAGGCACAGGGTTACGGGCTTGGATTGTCGATTGCTCGTCATGCCGTTGAGGCACATGGTGGACAGGTCTGTGCAAGCAATATTGTGGGTGGCGGCCTATGCGTGAGCTTGATATTGCCGGTAACGACGCTTGACGAATAGCGATGAAAGCGTGTTCCGGCGGCCCCGTTCTGAAAGAGAAATGCTCCAGTTCGTTTGAACAATGGCTCCGCAATGCAGAGCCTGTTCTTTGCACTAAGTGACAACTGAACGTATTGGGACCAAATTCCGAGCGGAAGTAGTGTTAGGTCACCAGTGGTCGCATCGTGGAATTTCATTCAGCAAATCTAGGACGTGCTTGAATGGCCGCTGCCGGAAAACTGCTACGCCTCCTTTGGACTACAGAGTACGCACTCGCCGTTGAACGAGGTGGCGCGCTGCCTCAATGTCGGCAGTCCGCGCAACACCGGCCGCTCAACTGAACTATCACCACTGGCGGCTTTGGCCGAATTGCAGCCCCTTTCGGATTCCTACGGTCAACCCGAAAAAATAGCCAAAATTGAAATCGCCGGCTGGGCATAAGCCATGAAAAAGGCGGTCAAACGACCGCCTTTTTCCCTGTCTGACCCAGGAAATCAGGCCGGGATGCCCAGAATGACGTGGCTGGCCTTGATCAGGGCCGAGGCTTCGTTGCCTTCCTTGAGGCCAAGCTCCATGACCGCCTCGTTGGTCACCACGGAGTAGACCGTCGTGCCGCCGGGCAGGGTGACGGCCACTTCGGTGTTCACCGCGCCTTTTTGCAGCTTGCTGACTTTTCCGGCCAGCTGATTGCGCGCCGAGAATTTCACGTTGGCCGGGCCGGCCAGCAGCATTACCCACGGCGCCTTGACGTAGGCAACGGCTTCCTTGCCGACCGCCAGGCCGAGCGATTTGACGCTGCCCTCTGTCACGATTGCGACAATTTTGTCGCCCCCCGGCAGGGTCAGTTCGACTTCGGCGTTGACCGCACCGTCCACCAGAGCGGTGATTTTTCCCTTGAATACATTGCGTGCGCTGACATTCATGCTGTTCTCCTTGCTGGTTTGAGGTGACTGGCCCGCTTTTCGCTATATACCTATACAACTAACGCTTTTTTGTCGGGTCGCCTACACTCTAGCCCCTGCCGTCTTGCGAATACAACCATAACGACAGACTATTTTACGGATATTTCGAGCACTAAAACCTGAGTTATAGTAACCGCTATATAAACTTGAACATCACGAAACCATGGACACCATCCTGCACCGCCTGCGTGGCAAACTGGAAGTCGATACCGAGTTCGGCACCTTTCTCGGCGATACCCGCATTCGCCTGCTCGAGGCCATCGACCAGCATGGTTCGATCTCCCAGGCAGCAAAAGCCGTACCCATGTCGTACAAGGCCGCCTGGGATGCCGTCGATGCGATGAACAATCTGGCCGACCAGCCGCTGGTTGTCCGCTCGACCGGCGGCAAGAACGGCGGCGGCACGCTGCTCACCGAGCACGGCCGCAAGACCATCGCCCTCTACCGGGCGCTGGAGGCCGAATACCAGGCGGCGCTGGAACGCCTGTCGGCCAGCATGAACGATGGCGAAGCCAGCGATTTCAAGCAGTTCAGCAAGCTGCTCAAGCGCATGTCGATGAAGACCAGCGCCCGCAACCAGTTCGCTGGCCACATCGTCGCCCTGCGCGAGGGCCACGTCGATTTCGAGGTGCGCATCAAGCTCGACGACGAAAACGAGATTGTCGCCATCATCACCGGCGATTCGGCCGAAAGCCTCGGCCTGACCATCGGCATGGAAATCAACGCCCTGGTCAAGTCGTCGTCGGTGCTCCTGCTCAACGACCCGACCGTCAAAACCAGCGCCCGCAACCACCTGTGGGGCGAAATCACGCGTATCCACGACGGCCCGGTCAATGCCGAAATAACGCTCTCCATGAAGAGCGGCAAATCGGTGTGTGCCGTCGTCACCCACGACAGCGTCGACAAGCTCGGCCTCGCCGTCGGCGAGCAGGCTTGCGCCGTGTTCAAGGCCTCGTCGGTCATTCTTTGCAAGTATTCCTAATCCCACCGGAGAACCCGCCATGAAACGTCTGAGCTCCCTCATCCTTGCCCTGCTCGCCATCGCCACGGCGCATGCCGACGAAGTCCAGGTTGCCGTTGCCGCCAATTTCACGGCACCGGCCAAGGAGATTGCCGCCGAATTCACGCGCCAGACCGGCCACAAGGCGGTGCTTTCCTTCGGTTCGACGGGCAAGCTCTACGCCCAGATCAGCAACGGTGCGCCCTTCGAGGTCTTCCTGGCCGCCAACGACAACACCCCGGCCAAGCTGGAAAAGGAAGGCAAGGCCGTCACCGGCACGCGCTTCACCTACGCCGTCGGCACGCTGATCCTGTGGTCGGCCAATCCCGGCTTGGTCGACGCCAAGGGCGACATCCTGAAGAGCGGCAACTTCAAGCATCTGGCCATCGCCAACCCGAAGACCGCCCCCTACGGCGCCGCCGCCATCGAGATGCTGACCGGGCTGAAACTGCTGGCCGCTGTCCAGCCGAAGTTCGTCCAGGGCGAAAGCATTGCCCAGGCCTTTCAGTTTGCCAGCACCGGCAACGCCGAACTGAGCTTCGTTGCGCTGTCGCAGGTATTCAAGGACGGCAAGCTGACCAGCGGTTCGGGCTGGATCGTCCCGGGCGAGCTGCACGAGCCTATCCTCCAGGATGCCGTGGTCCTCGCCAAAGGCAAGGACAATCCGGCCGCCGCCGCCTTCAGCGCCTACCTGAAGACGCCGCGCGCCCACGCTATCATCACTTCTTTCGGCTACGCGCTGCGCTGAGTGAGCGGGAGACATGCTGACCGACACCGACCTCCAGGCCATCTGGCTGACCATACGACTGGCCGGGATCGCCACCCTGATCCTGCTCGTGCTCGGCCCCCCCATCGCCTGGCTGCTGGCCCGCAGCCGCTCGTGGTGGAAGGGCCCGCTCGGCGCTGTCGTCGCCCTGCCGCTGGTCCTGCCGCCCTCGGTGCTCGGTTTTTATCTGTTGCTGGCCATGGGGCCGAATGGGCCGGTCGGCCAGCTGACCACCGCGCTTGGCATCGGCACCCTGCCCTTCACCTTCTGGGGGCTGGTCGTCGCCTCGGTCTTCTATTCCCTGCCCTTCATGGTGCAGCCGCTGCAAAACGCCTTTGAAAGCATCGGCGAACGGCCGCTGGAGGTTGCCGCCACCTTGCGCGCTTCGCCGTTCGACACCTTTTTCTCGGTGGTCCTGCCGCTGGCCAGGCCGGGCTTCATCACCGCCGGCATCCTGACCTTTGCCCACACGGTCGGCGAATTCGGCGTCGTGCTCATGATCGGCGGCAACATCCCCGGCGTCACCCGCGTCGCCTCGGTGCAGATCTACGACCATGTCGAGGAAATGGCCTATGCCGACGCCCACCGTCTGGCGGCCGTCATGCTGACCTTCTCATTCCTCGTGCTGCTGGCGATGTACACCAGACGCCCCAAGCCGGCCAGGGGGGACTGAGATGGACGGCATCAACGCCCAATTCACGCTCGACTGGCCCGGCTTCACGCTCGATGTCGACCTCGCCCTGCCCGGCCGCGGCGTAACCGCGCTGTTCGGCCATTCCGGCTCGGGCAAGACCACCTTGTTGCGCTGCCTGGCCGGGCTGGAAAGGCCTTCCCACGGTCGACTCGAATTCAAGGGCAAAATCTGGCAGGACAAAGACACCTGGCTGCCGACGCACCAGCGGCCCATCGGCTACGTCTTCCAGGAAGCCAGCCTGTTCGCCCATCTCAATGTCCTCGGCAACCTCAATTTCGGCCTGAAACGCAGCACCACGGCGCAGCGCGTCGGGCTTGAGCAGGCCATCGAACTGCTCGGCATCGGCCACCTGCTGGAACGCAAACCGGACACGCTGTCCGGTGGCGAACGTCAGCGCGTCGGCATCGCCCGCACCCTGGCCGTCGGCCCGGAAATCCTGCTCATGGACGAGCCGCTGGCGGCGCTCGACCTCAAGCGCAAGCAGGAAATCCTGCCCTATCTGGAACGCCTGCACGACGAGCTGGCCATCCCGATCATCTACGTCAGCCACTCGCCCGACGAAGTCGCCCGCCTGGCCGATCACATCGTCGCCATGGACGGCGGCCGGGTCGTTGCCCACGGCCCGCTCGGCGAAACGCTGGCCCGCCTCGACCTGCCAATCCGCCTCGGCGAGGATGCCGGCGTCGTGCTCGATGCAACGGTCGGTGAGGTCGACAACGAATGGCATCTGGCCCGCGTCGATTTCGCCGGCGGCGGCTTGTGGACCCGCGATCGCGGCCTGCCGACCGGCAAGCGCGTGCGGGTTCGCGTGCTGGCCCGTGACGTCAGCCTGGCCGTGCACCACCCCGAGCCAAGCAGCATCCAGAACGTGCTTGACGGCACGGTCGAATCGCTGGCTGGCGATGACCACCCCGGCCTGTTGCTGGTCCGCGTCCAGGTCGGCGCCAGCCAGCTGGTCGCCCGCCTGACCCGCCGTTCGGCCGCCCAGCTCGGCATCGCGCCGGGTCTGCCGGTCAGTGTCCAGATCAAATCCGTGGCCTTGATGGAATAAGGAGTCGACGATGTTCGCAACAATCCGCTCATGTTCGCCCGAACGCCGTTCCGGCCGCGGCGATGCTGGTGCCCCCGACTGGACTGCAGGCCTGCCGGTTGCGTGGCGCGAAATGGCCGAAACCCCCCTGCATTTTGTCGAATACCGGGAATACGAAATGCCGGCCAGCCGTTGCCTCGGCTACGACGCCGACGACAAGCTGTGCTACTACGCGCACCAATACCTGATTGAAACCTGCCGCTCGGATGACGACGAGGACTTCTACCGCGCCATCGACGGCGGCGAAACCATGCGCGCCTGGCGCTTGCGCGACGAGCGCTGGCTGACACTTCGTCAGCCGATCACCGACGACTGCACGCCGCCAAAACGCGGCTTTTACAGTTTTTCCACCGAGGCGCCGCGCTGATGACAGGCAACCCTTACTCCCTGCCCGACAGCGAACTCGAACGCCTGCTCGACGAAGACGTCCCCTGCGGCGACGCGACGACCTTTTCGCTCGGCATCGGCGACCAGCCCGGCCGCCTCGTCTTTCGTGCCCGCCAGACCATGGTCGTCTGTGCCAGCGAAGAAGCGCTGCGCATGGGCGAATTGCACGGCCTGCGCAGCATCGGCCACGTGGTCGCCAGCGGCAGCCGGCTCGCCGCCGGCGAGACCATCCTGACGCTGGAAGGCCATGCCGCCGGCTTGCACAAGGTGTGGAAAACGGCGCAGACCTTCATGGAATACCTGTCGGGCATCGCCAGCAGCACAGCCGACATCGTCGCCGCCGCCCGCAGCGCCAACCCGGATATCGGCATTGCCTGCACGCGCAAGAATTTCCCCGGCACCAAGGCCGCGGCGATCAAGGCCATCCTCGCCGGCGGCGCCAGCCCGCATCGCCTTAGCCTGTCGGAAACCCTGCTCGTCTTCGCCGAGCACCGTTGCTTTCTCGGCAACGAGGCGCCCGGGGACACCGTGCGACGCCTGCGCCGCGCCTGGCCGGAACGCGCCATCGTCGTCGAAGTCGGCGACGAGGCGGAAGCCTTGTGCTGGCAAGCGGCCGGCGCCGACATCCTGCAACTGGAAAAAATGCCGGTTGCCACGGTCAACCGGATAAAAAGCCAAATTTCGAAATCCTCCCACACGCGCATCGCGGCAGCAGGCGGCATAAATTCTGCTAATGCAGGGGAATACGCGCGTGCCGGAGCCGACATTCTGGTCACCTCTGCCCCGTATTTCGCCCCGCCACGCGATGTGGCGGTCACGCTGACAGCCCTGTAAAGACGCCGCTCGCCATGAAAATCGCCATCGCCACCAAGGATTTCGACACCGTCAGCAGCCATGCGGGGCAAACCCGACAATGGCTGGTTTACGACCTGAGCAACCACCGCGCCAACCAGTTGCTGCCCGCCCCGCGCCGGGTCAATCTGGAGAAGGAACAGGTGCTCCACGTCTTCGAGGACAACGAGCCGCACCCGCTCGACGGCATCGACCTGATGGTGGCGGCCAGCGCCGGCGACGGCTTCATCCGGCACATGAAAAAGCGCGGCACCGAGGTGCTCCTCACCGGCGAAACCGACCCGGCCGTCGCCATCACCCGCATCCTGGCCGGCGAAGCCCTGCCCGACCCGCGCTTCGACATCACGACAGCGCTGTGCAAGGTGCGCGATCTGTTTTCACGGCACTGAGGCGGCATTTCATTTTTGGCCGTTTTTTACGGTAGACCGTAGTAAACCCGGTTGACCGTGGAATCGCCTGGTGGGCCGAAACAACGCCGTTAGTTGAATACGCAGCCCCCGAATTCAGGCCAGCGCCCGCGCCAGCAGGACCGCCACATGCACCGCGTCGCGCCCGGTGCCGTCCTTGATCTGATGCCGGCAGGAGAAGCCGTCGGCGACAATCATCGCATCGGCCGGGGCCGAGCGCACGGCCGGCAACAAGGCCAGTTCGCCCATCTGCACCGAGGCTTCGTAGTGTTCGGCCTCGAGCCCGAAACTGCCGGACATGCCACAGCAACTGGCATCGACAATCTCGAACTCGAATTCCGGAATCCAGCCGAGCACCTTCTTCATCGACTTCATGGCGCCGAAGGCTTTCTGGTGGCAATGGCCATGGACCACGGCCTTGCCGCCGGGAATCGGCTGCAAATCCAGCTTCAGCCCCTTGTTGCCCTCGCGCATCAGGAATTCCTCGAACAGGAAGGCCTGCTTGCCGAGTTGCCCGACTTCCGGGCCAAGCGACAGGCTGTAGAACTCATCGCGCAAGGCCAGCAGGCAGGAAGGTTCGAGCCCGATAATCGGCGTGCCGTCGGCCAGTGCGGGCTTGAGCGCCGCCATGACCCGCTTGCCCTCGGTCTTGGCGGCATCGACCATGCCTTGCGACAGGTAGGTCCGGCCGCAGCATAGCGGCCGATCCGGCTCCGCATCATCCGCCACCGGGCGCAGCACTTCCACCGCGTAGCCGCCGGCGGTCAGCACGGCCAGCGCCGCCTCCGCCACCTCCGGCGTGTAGTAATGCGTGAAGGTATCGACGAACAGCACGACCTTGCCGCGTGGCGCCGTGGTCGGTTCCGCCGTTGCAAAGACCGGCTGGCTGACGATCTCGGGAATCGGCCGCTTGGCCGAAATGCCCAGTCGGCGTTCGACCAGCCCGGCCAGGAAAGGCGAGGCGTTGCGCAGGCGAACCAGCGCGGCGAGCGGCCGGCGATAGCGGTGCAGCCATTCGGGCAGGCCACCGAACAGCTTTGCCCGGCGCGGCACGCCGAGTTCATCGTTGCGATGCGCCAGGTATTCGGTCTTGATCAGCGTCATGTCGACCGAACTCGGGCATTCCTTCTTGCAGCCCTTGCACGAGACGCACAGGTCCATGGCCGCCGCCAGGTCGGGATGGATGAAGGGCTGCTCGCCGAGTTCGCCGTTGAGCGCCGCCTTGAAGGCCTTGACCCGCGCTCCGGTCGAATGCGCAGGATCGTGCGTGATGCGGTAGCTCGGGCACATGACGCCCTTGGCGTCGCGCTGGCACTGGTGATTGTTCATGCAGACGGCAACCGCCTTGGCGTAGTTGCCGCCCGTCGCCGGAATGCCGGCATAGGCGTCGCCCATGCCGTAGGTGTCGTAGGCCGACCAGTCGAGAAAGGTTTTCATGCTGGACATGAAGCAAAACCGGCGCCACGGCAATAGTCTTTAAAATCAAGGCATCGCGACTGTCGGCAATGCGACAAGAAGGGCCAGAACGGGGACAGTGATCGGTATAATCCCGGCCTTATTCCAAGGTTAGGCAACAGCATGAACGACGAGATCAATTACCAGAACAATCCGCTGCACGGGCTCAGTTTGAAAAACCTGCTCGTTGAAATCGTCGATCACTACGGCTTCGAGATTCTCTTTGCCTATCTCAATATCAATTGTTTCAACAAAAACCCGAGCATCGATTCGGCCGTCAAGTACCTCAAAAAGACCGATTGGGCGCGCGAGAAGGTCGAAGCCTTCTATCTTTACAAGTTCAAAAGCCTGCCCCGCGCTTCGGCCGAGCAGTTTGAACTGCCGCCCCGGGATCGCATCGTGCCGTCCGACCAGATACCCGGCGCCCCCGCCGAATTGAGTCTCGAAGATGCCGAGCGTTTACGCGAAAAACGGGCGCAAAAAGCCGCCCAGTACGATCAGGAAAAAAGCCGGCGCGCCGCACCGGCCAAGAGAACGTCAAACCGTTCAAACACCCCGGCCAGCGATTCCGATCCATGGGCCAAGTGGCGAAAATAATTTTCGCCCGGGATTAAATCGACGCTTCCTTAGCGCGCCTGCTCAGCGACAAAGATTTCGACGCGGCGATTCATGGCGCGCCCAGCCGCCGAATTGTTGTCGGCGACGGGCTCATGTGAACCGCGACCGTCGATGCTGATGCGATTCATGGCGACGCCGCGATCAACCAGATAGCTTCGCGTCGCGCTGGCCCGATTGACTGACAGCGGGCCGTTGATGGCATCCGAACCCGAACTGTCCGTGTGGCCGATGATTTTTACCGTGGTCACCGGATTCTGGTTCAACGTGCCGGCAAAGCGGTCGAGTATCGGGCGCATGCCGGACTTGATGTCATAGCGCCCCGAGTCGAAGGAAACGTCCGACGGAATGTCGAGCTTGAGCTGGTTATCCGCCGTCTGGCTGACGCTCACGCCAGACCCCTGAGTCGCTCGCTCCATGGCCGCCTTTTGTTCCTGCATGTGCTGCGACCACAAATAGCCGCCCCCGGCGCCGAGCGCCCCGCCGATGGCCGCGCCGGCCGCGGCGCCCTGGGCATCACCTTGGGTCAAGCCGCCGATAAGTGCCCCCGCCACCGCACCGATCCCCGCCCCCGTGCCGGTGGTGCGTTGGGTTTCCGTCATGTTGGCGCAGCCTGAAACAAGACTGGTGACGACTGCTGCGACGGCGAAAGTTTGGCTGGCTATGTTCATGATGTGGCCTCTTGAGACTATCGTTGGTATATCGGCAAATTTCCGGCAAGCGACAAGGCAACCATACTCAAACGAGACAGGCCGGTTTGTTCGGTGTCCAACATAAGACCGGGGAAACACCAATTCATTCCCGAAGCCCATCCGGCACGATTCGAATCTGCGGATTCATGGCCTTTTCAATTTTGGCCATTTTTTCGGGTTGACCGTAGCAATCCGCTTCGGTGCCACCTGAGCGCACCCACAAAAAAAGGAGCACAGGGCGCGAGCCCTGGCTCCTTTTTTTCCGGCGGGTCTATCCAACCCGGCGGAAGATTCCTTACGCGGGCTTACTTGCCCATGTGCTGCAACACGGTGTGCAGGCGCTCGGCGGCATAGGCGGCCTCCGGGTCGTTCTCGGTCAGCTTGAGGATGTCGGTCCAGCTGATGTAGCGATCAAGTCGAACCAGGGCATTGGCACTGACTGCATCCAGATCGACGTTCAGTTTAATGGCGTCGCCGTTACCGTCCAGCTTGTACTCAAACGTACCTCGCATGCTTCGTTCTCCCAATGGGCTTGTGTTAGATGTTCGCAGTGTACAGACCGGCGCTGCTAATTGAAATGCCGCGTCGTGGCTGACAAGCTATTTTCCCGCCTGCGGTCACTGTGGCTTGTGCACTGCCGCGCTGTCGCAAATGCGACAAGGCGGCCAACACGCGCTTCGGCAGAAATCCGCATCTCGCTGATTTAACGGGAAAAACAGCTCTGGCACAGCGATTGCTGAATAGGCTTCGACTGCATTCGAGGAGCCGACATCGTGGAACTACCAGTTATCAGCAATTCTGCCCCCGCCGCGGAAGGCGGCGGTTGTGCATCCAGCGGCTGCGGTACGGCCCCGGACGCCCTGGGTCACCTGCCCGATCACATTCGCGCCAAGGTTCAGGACCACCCGTGCTATTCGGAAGAAGCGCACCACTACTTCGCCCGCATGCACGTTGCCGTGGCCCCGGCCTGCAACATCCAGTGCAATTACTGCAACCGCAAGTATGACTGCTCGAACGAATCCCGTCCG
>PHCF01000197.1 GCA_002842145.1 Betaproteobacteria bacterium HGW-Betaproteobacteria-6
CTACCGCAATATCGGTATTAGCGCCCACATCGACGCCGGCAAGACGACGACGACCGAGCGCATTCTGTATTACACGGGTGTCAATCACAAGATCGGCGAGGTCCATGACGGCGCCGCAACTATGGACTGGATGGAGCAGGAGCAGGAGCGTGGTATCACAATTACCTCCGCTGCTACTACCTGTTACTGGAGTGGAATGGACAAGCAGTTCCAGTCGCACCATATCAACATCATCGATACTCCGGGGCACGTTGACTTCACTATCGAAGTTGAGCGTTCGATGCGTGTGCTTGATGCTGCATGTATGGTTTACTGTGCAGTTGGTGGAGTTCAGCCGCAGTCGGAAACGGTGTGGCGCCAAGCTAACAAGTATGGCGTGCCGCGCCTTGCCTTTGTAAATAAGATGGACCGCTCCGGGGCTAATTTCTTCCGTGTGGTTGATCAGTTGAAGTTGCGCCTGAAGGCCAATCCTATTCCTATCGTCATTCCTATTGGGGCTGAAGATAAGTTCGAGGGTGTGGTTGACCTGATCAAAATGAAGGCTATCTACTGGGACGAAGCTTCTCAGGGTATGAAGTACGATGCTCGCGAGATTCCGGCGGATTTGGCGGCTGATGCTGCAAGTTGGCGTGAGCAGATGGTCGAGGCTGCTGCTGAGGCCTCTGAAGAGTTGATGAACAAATACCTCGAAGAAGGTGAGTTGTCTGAGGCTGACATCATTTTCGGCCTGCGTACACGCACCATCGCCTGTGAAATTCAGCCGATGCTGTGTGGTACGGCGTTCAAGAACAAGGGCGTGCAGAAGATGTTGGATGCTGTGATCGAGTTGTTGCCGTCGCCGGTTGATATTCCGCCGGTCAAGGGCATTCTCGAAAACGAATCTGAGGGTGAGCGCCGTGCCGCTGATGACGAAGCTTTCTCGGCTCTGGCTTTCAAAATCATGACCGACCCGTTTGTTGGTCAGCTAATCTTCTTCCGTGTCTATTCTGGCGTGATTAATTCAGGCGATACCGTTTACAACCCTGTCAAGGGTCGTAAGGAGCGCCTTGGTCGCATTCTGCAAATGCATGCCAACCAACGCGAGGAAATTAAGGAAGTTCGTGCTGGCGACATCGCTGCAGCGGTAGGTCTGAAGGAGGCAACAACAGGCGACACGCTGTGCGATCCTGCCAAAGTCATTACCCTTGAGCGGATGGTATTCCCGGAGCCGGTGATTCACGTTGCTGTCGAGCCGAAGACCAAGGCCGACCAGGAAAAGATGGGCTTGGCGCTAGGTCGCCTTGCTCAGGAAGATCCTTCCTTCCGGGTTCGTACTGACGAAGAGTCTGGCCAAACGATCATTTCTGGTATGGGCGAATTGCACCTGGAAATTCTGGTTGACCGTATGCGCCGCGAATTCAATGTTGAGGCTACTGTCGGCGCGCCGCAGGTTGCCTATCGTGAGTGCATCAAGAAGTCTGTCGAGCAGGAAGGCAAGTTCGTCAAGCAGTCCGGCGGTCGCGGCCAATTTGGTCATGTTTGGCTCAAGATAGAGCCAAACGAGGCTGGCAAGGGCTACGAGTTTGTCGACGCTATTAAGGGCGGCGTTGTTCCGCGCGAGTTCATTCCTGCGGTCGATAAGGGTTTGCGCGATGCGGTTACTAGTGGCGTCTTGGCTGGGTTCCCGGTGGTTGACATCAAATTTACCCTCTTCGATGGCTCCTATCATGATGTGGACTCCAACGAAAACGCGTTCCGTATGGCTGCTTCGATGGCCTTCAAGGAGGGTATGAAGAAGGCTAGTCCGACGCTACTGGAGCCGATGATGGCTGTTGAGGTCGAGACGCCGGAAGAGTATATGGGTAACGTGATGGGTGATCTTTCTTCACGTCGCGGCATCGTTCAGGGTATGGAAGACCAGGTCGGGGGCGTCAAGCTCGTCAAGGCCGAAGTTCCCCTGTCCGAAATGTTTGGCTACTCGACCTCCGTGCGATCGCTGTCTCAAGGTCGTGCCACTTACTCGATGGAATTCAAACATTACACCGAAGCGCCGAAGAACGTCGCTGAGGCTGTCATTAACAAGAAGTAACTTCCGGAGAACCGATAATGGCTAAGGAAAAATTCGAGCGTACCAAACCGCACGTAAACGTCGGTACGATTGGTCACGTTGACCATGGCAAGACGACGCTGACTGCTGCGATCACGATCAATACGGCCCACGTTGAATACGAAACCGCCAACCGTCACTACGCTCACGTTGACTGCCCGGGTCACGCTGACTACGTCAAGAACATGATTACCGGTGCGGCCCAGATGGACGGTGCTATCCTGGTTTGCTCTGCTGCTGACGGCCCGATGCCGCAGACCCGCGAGCACATCCTGCTTGCCCGTCAAGTTGGTGTGCCCTACGTTCTGGTTTACATGAACAAGTGCGACATGGTTGACGACGCCGAGCTTCTCGAGCTCGTCGAAATGGAACTCCGTGAGCTCCTCTCCAAGTACGACTTCCCGGGCGATGACACCCCGATCATTCACGGCTCTGCCCTGAAGGCCCTTGAAGGCGATCAGTCCGAAATCGGCGAACCCTCCATCTTCCGTCTGGCAGATGCGCTGGATTCCTACATTCCGAACCCGGAACGTGCCATCGACCAGCCCTTCCTGATGCCGGTGGAAGACGTCTTCTCCATCTCCGGCCGTGGTACGGTTGTTACCGGTCGTGTTGAGCGCGGCATCGTCAAGGTTGGCGAAGAAATCGAAATCGTCGGTATCCGTCCGACCGTCAAGACCACCTGCACCGGTGTTGAAATGTTCCGCAAGCTGCTCGACCAAGGTCAGGCTGGCGACAACATCGGCGCCCTGCTTCGCGGCACCAAGCGTGAAGACGTCGAGCGTGGTCAGGTCCTGTGCAAGCCGGGTTCTGTCAAGCCGCACACCCACTTCACGTCCGAAGTGTATATCCTGTCCAAGGACGAAGGCGGTCGTCATACCCCGTTCTTCAATGGTTACCGTCCCCAGTTCTACTTCCGTACGACTGACGTGACCGGCTCCATCGATCTGCCGGAAGGCGTCGAGATGGTGATGCCTGGCGACAACATTGCCATGACCATCAAGCTGATCGCGCCGATCGCCATGGAAGAAGGTCTGCGCTTCGCCATCCGTGAGGGCGGTCGTACCGTCGGCGCCGGCGTCGTCGCCAAGATCATCGAGTAATAAGCCAAAAATGCAAAGCCAGAAAATCCGTATCCGTCTTAAGGCCTTCGACTATCGTTTGATAGATCAGTCTGCTCAGGAGATCGTCGAGACCGCCAAGCGTACCGGTGCTGTTGTTCGTGGTCCTGTGCCGCTGCCTACCCGTAAGCAACGTTTCGATATTCTGCGTTCGCCGCACGTGAACAAGGCCTCCCGTGATCAGCTGGAAATTCGTACCCACCTACGTCTGATGGATATCGTCGATCCGACGGACAAGACTGTCGATGCTCTCATGAAGCTGGATCTCCCGGCCGGCGTCGACGTCGAAATCAAGTTGCAGTAATACAGTAATTGCGGATATAATCCGCGCCTTTCGGGGGTGGCCGGTAACGGCTACCCATTCGTTGTTTTACATCGACCGGCCAATCGCAGCCGGCGATGAGGAGAATAACCATGAGTCTAGGCCTTGTTGGTCGCAAGGTTGGCATGACTCGCGCTACTCAGCCATTCAGGTCGCATTCGGCAAGCGCCGTGCCTCTCGTGTTTCTAAGCCTCTTGCTGGCCACCTGGCCAAGGCGGGTGTGGAAGCCGGGCATGTGCTCAAGGAATTCCTGATCGGTGCTGATCAGCTCGCTACATTCAAGGCGGGCGACCAGGTTGCTGTCACTATTTTTGCCGAGGGGCAAAAGGTCGACGTAACCGGTAGCTCCATCGGTAAGGGTTTTCAGGGTGGCATCAAGCGCCACAATTTCAGTTCAAACCGTGCAACCCATGGTAACTCGGTGTCGCATAATGCGCCGGGCTCCATTGGTATGGCGCAGGATCCGGGGCGTGTTTTCCCGGGTAAGCGTATGGCTGGTCACATGGGTGATGTTCAGTCAACCATGCAGGGGCTGACGATTGTTCGTGTTGATGCTGACCGCCAGCTATTGCTGGTCAAGGGTGCCGTTCCCGGTGCCAAGGGTTCTGACGTCGTTGTGCGTCCGGCAGTCAAGGGCTAAGGGGGCGACATGGAACTTAAGGTAATTAACGAACTAGGCCAGGAGTCTGCCAAGTTGCAGGCTTCCGACGTGCTGTTCGGTCGTGATTTCAACGAGGCGCTGGTTCATCAGATCGTCGTGGCTTATCAGGCAAACGCACGTTCCGGCGACCGTCAGCAGAAGGATCGCTCCGAAGTTCGCCACACCACCACTAAGCCGTGGCGCCAAAAGGGTACGGGGCGTGCCCGTGCTGGTAGTAATGGCAGCCCTCTGTGGCGTGGGGGTGGTCGTATTTTCCCGAATTCTCCGGAAGAGAACTTCAGCCAGAAGGTTAACAAGAAGATGTTTCGCGCCGGAATGGCTGCGATTCTCTCTGAGCTGGCGCGTCAGGACCGCCTCGTCGTCATTGACGATCTTTCTGTCGATGCGCCGAAGACCAAGCTGTTCACGCAAAAGCTGAAGGATCTGGGTCTTGAAGGCAATCTTCTGGTCATCACCGACGCGCTGAGTGAGAATCTTTATCTCTCGTCGCGCAACCTGCCTAACGTTCTGGTGCTTGAAGCCCAGGAGGCCGACCCGGTTTCTCTGGTTCGCTTCGCTAAGGTCCTTGTGACCAAGAACGCGGTAGCTAAGTTCGAGGAGATGTGGGGATGAATCAAGAGCGTCTGATGCAGGTGTTACTCGCACCGCAAATCTCCGAGAAGGCTACCTACGTTGCTGACAAGCACAACCAGGTAATCTTCCGTGTTGCTTCCGATGCCACCAAGCCGGAAATCAAGGCCGCCGTTGAACTACTGTTCAAGGTTGAAGTGGGCACTGTTCAAGTGGCCAACGTCAAAGGCAAAGTCAAGCGTTTCAAGGGTGCGGTTGGTCGTCGCAAGGGTTGGAAGAAGGCCTACGTAAGCCTTAAGCCGGGCCAGGAATTGAATTTTGTTGAAGGGGGGAATGCGTAATGGCACTCGTTAAAGTCAAGCCGACTTCCCCGGGGCGTCGCGCCGTTGTTCAGGTGGTTAATCCCAATCTGCACAAGGGAAAGCCGTTCGCTCCGCTGGTTGAAGCCAAGTCTGGCAACGCCGGTCGCAACAACAATGGCCGTATTACAGTTCGCCATCAGGGCGGTGGTCACAAGCAGGCTTACCGTGTCATCGATTTTAAGCGCAACAAGGACGGAATCCCGGCTAAGGTTGAGCGCCTGGAATACGATCCGAACCGTACCGCCAACATTGCACTCCTGTGCTATGCCGACGGCGAGCGTCGCTACATCATTGCCAACAAGGGCATGGTGGTTGGTCAGCCGATCATGAGCGGCTCAGAGGCGCCGATCAAGTCGGGCAACGCGCTACCGATCCGTAATATCCCGGTTGGTACGACCATCTGCTGTGTTGAGATGTTGCCCGGCAAAGGAGCTCAAATCGCTCGCTCTGCTGGTGCTTCGGCGCAGTTGTTGGCGCGTGAAGGTACTTATGCCCAGATTCGTCTCCGCTCCGGCGAAGTGCGTCGCGTGCATGTCGAATGTCGCGCCACCATCGGTGAGGTTGGCAACGAAGAGCACAATCTGCGCAAGTTCGGCAAAGCCGGTGCGATGCGCTGGCGTGGTATTCGCCCAACCGTTCGCGGTACGGCCATGAACCCGGTTGATCACCCCCATGGCGGTGGTGAAGGCAAGACCGGCGAAGGTCGCGTGCCAGTCAATCCGTGGGGTCAGCCCACCAAGGGTTACCGCACCCGCAGTAACAAGCGCACGAACAGCATGATCGTTCAGCGCCGTCACAAGCGTTAAGGGGTAGGAAATGGGACGTTCTCTCAAAAAGGGCCCGTTTGTCGATGCACATCTGATCGACAAAGTCGAGGCAGTGCGCGCCACAAGCGACAAGCGCCCGATCAAGACATGGTCGCGTCGTTCGACGATCCTCCCCGAGTTCATCGGCCTGACGATTGCGGTACATAACGGAAAGCAACATATTCCGGTGTTTGTTACCGAAAATATGGTCGGTCACAAGCTCGGCGAGTTCTCGCTGACCCGTACGTTCAAGGGTCACACCGCCGGCAAGAAGGCCAAGAAGTAAGGAGCTGACATGGAAACTCGTGCAAATTTGCGAGGCGTACGCCTCTCTGCGCAAAAG
>PHCF01000044.1 GCA_002842145.1 Betaproteobacteria bacterium HGW-Betaproteobacteria-6
GTCCATCTGGCGTTTGACTTCCATGGCGAAGCGGTCGATGGCGTATTCGATTTTGCTCGGCGCGTAGGCGTAGAAATGGCCGAAGCCGCCGCCGAGGAAGGGGCCGCTGCCCATCTGCCAGAATAGCCAGGACAGGCATTCGGCGCGGCGGGCCGGGTCGGTCGGCAGAAAAGCGCCGAATTTGTCGGCCAGGTAGAGCAGGATCGATCCGGATTCGAAGACCCGGACCGGTTCGAGGCCGCTGCAGTCGAGCAGGGCGGGGATCTTGGAATTGGGGTTCACCTCGACGAAACCGCTGCCGAATTGATCGCCTTCGGTGATGCGGATCAGCCAGGCATCATATTCGGCGCCGGCATGGCCAAGGGCGAGCAATTCCTCGAGCATGAGCGTGACCTTGACGCCATTGGGGGTGGCCAGCGAATACAACTGCAGCGGGTGTTTGCCGCGCGGCAATGCCTGCTCATGGGTCGCCCCGGCAATCGGCCGGTTGATGTTGGCGAAACGGCCGCCGTTGGCTTTATCCCAAGTCCAGATCTTGGGCGGGATGTAGGTGATCGGGTCGGACATGGGGGGCTTTCTCGGGCTGATGGTTGTCGCAACTTGGGACAGCAGGGGGCAGGGATCAGTTCATTGGCTGGAGCGATCCGTTTCCGCCCTCCCTTGTCAGGGAGGGGATTTCAATTTTGGGCTTTTTTTCCGGTTGACCGTAGCAATCAACCGAGCGGTTCGCAGCGCAGCCAGACGGTGAAGCGGGCACCGGCGCCGGGCGGGCTGCTGGCGGTGAGCTGGCCGCCGTAGCGTTCGACGAGACTCTTGCTGACCCACAGGCCGAGGCCGTTGCCACCCGGTTTCTTGGCCGTGAAGAAGGGTTCGAAAAGGTGTTCGAGATCGGCCTGGCTGATGCCGGGGCCGGAATCTTCGACGTAGAGCTGGATGCCGACCGGCATGTCGGCCTCGTCCCAGTCGTCGACGGCGATCCTCAGTACGCCGCCCTCGGGCATGGCCTGGATGGCGTTGACCAGCAGGTTGATGACGACCTGCTGCAGCTCGTTCTTGTTGCAGATGATCTGGCGGGCCGAATCGACCTGCTGTTCGATGGCGATGTTGCCGGTCTTCAGCAGATGGCGGACGAGCAGCAGGCTGTCCTGGATGAGCTGGGCCGGGCTGGTCGGTTCGAGATAGCCGACGTAATCCTGGGGCCGGGCGAATTGCAGCAGCTTGGCGACAATCAGCCGGATACGCTGGACCTGTTCGTGGATCAGCTTGATCTCCGGCGCGACCGGTTCGGCTTGCGGGCCGAGCAGGTCGCGCAGGACGTCGAGGTTGCCCTGGATGACGGCGATCGGGTTGTTGATTTCGTGGGCGATGCCGGCAGTGAGCTGACCGATGGCGGCGAGCTTTTCGTTCATGACCAGCTGCGACTGGGCGGCCTTGAGGTCGGTCACCGCTTGTTCCAGCGCCGCCGTGCGTTCGGCCACCTTGGCGTCGAGCGATTCGCCCCAGCGCTTGAGCGAGGTGGCCTGGGCCTGCAGGCGGTCGAGCATGCGGTCGAAATGGGCGGCGACGATGCCGAGTTCGTCCTGGCTGGCGACCGTGCCGACGCGGGCGTCGACATGGCCGTTTTCGATGGCGTGCATGGTCGCGTGCATGCGCTCGATGGGCTTGAAGACGCGACGCGCCCAAAGCACGGCGAAGACGCCGGCGATCACCATGGCCAGCCCGAAAAGGGTGATGACGGCGGCAAAGGCCTGGCGGCGGGCCTCGCTGAAGGGGCCTTCGAGGAAGCCGACGTAGAGCATGCCGATGCGTTGCTGGCGGCCGTTGAGCAGCGGCTCATAGGCGGAGACATACCAGTCGCTGACGACGAAGGCGCGGTCGAGCCAGGTCTGGCCGGCGCCGAGCACGGTGTCGTAGACGGCCTGCGAGACGCGGGTGCCGATGGCGCGGGTGTCGCCAAACAGGCGGACGTTGGTGGCGACGCGCACGTCGTCGAGAAACAGCGTGGCCGTACCGGCGCTGCCGAA
Source organism: Betaproteobacteria bacterium HGW-Betaproteobacteria-6 (assembly GCA_002842145.1). Taxonomy (GTDB): domain Bacteria; phylum Pseudomonadota; class Gammaproteobacteria; order Burkholderiales; family Rhodocyclaceae; genus Azonexus. The sequence continues at coordinate 2,025 of PHCF01000044.1, forward strand.
GGGCAGGGAGCCGGCCGGGTAGACGATGGCGTTGAGGGTGTCGATGAAATCGAGATTCTTGTTGAGCAGCACGCCACCGGTCAGGACGCCGATCAGCTTGCCGGCGCCATCGCGGACGGGGGCGGCGGAATGGATGACCAGGCCGCGGACTTCGGCTTCGCGCCGGTCGGGCCGCGCGTTGGGGGTATCGACGATGGGCGTGTGGGCGCGGCTGGCCAGCTCGGGGCTGATGGTGAATAGCTGGGGGGCCGAGAACACCTCGGTTTCGGTGGTCGCCGCGCCGGCCAGGGCGGCAGCGATGACCGACCACGGGCGGGCATCGTCGGCGCTATTGCCGACGGGCACTTCGTTGCGTGCACGGTCGACGTCGAAAAACTGCAAAAAATCGAGCTTGTGTTCCAGTTGCGTCGAGTCGAGCAGCTCGGCGACGGCAATTTCCGGCCGGCTGCGGGCGTTGCGCAGCGTACTGGCCAGTCGTTCGGAGGCGGCCAGGCTGGCTACCGAGCGGCCGACGCCATCGCTCACCCGTTCGAAATAGCCGTGGGCGACGGCGAGGTCGGACTGGATCTTGGTGACCAGCAGGCGATCGAGATAATTGCCGCCCCAGTATGCCAGCGCCGCCATCGTCAAGGGCAGCACGACGCCGAGCGGAACGAGCGCCAGAAGCAGCAGGCGGGTGCGGATCGAGCGCTGGCTCGCCGGGCTTATATTCCCCAAGCTTGGCACTTCCGGTCCATGGTCTTGCGTGAAATGCCGAGGCGGCGGCTGGCTTCGGATTTGTTCCCCTCGCTGGCGGCGAGCACGGCGAGAATGTGGCGCTTTTCGACGGCTTCGAGGGTTTCGGCATGGCTGGAAGCCACTTCGACGCCGATTTCCGGTTCGCTGCCGATGTCGAACCAGCCGAGGATCAGCGAGCGTTCGACCAGGTTACGCAGTTCGCGCACATTGCCCGGCCAGTCGTAATCGGCCATCCGGGCCAGGGTGCGAGGGTCGAGGCTGAGCGGCGGGACGCCGAGGTTGGGGGGGAGCAGGGTCATGAAATGCTCGACCAGCAGCGGGATGTCTTCCGGCCGGTCGCGCAGCGGCGGCAGGATGACTTCGAGGACCTGCAGCCGGTAATAGAGATCGGGCCGGAAGCGTTGGGCGGCGACTTCGGCCTTCAGGTCGCGGTTGGTGGCGGCGATGACGCGCACGTCGACAGCGATTTCCTGCTCCGAGCCGACCGGCCGGATGCGTCTTTCCTCCAGCGCGCGGAGCAGCTTGGCCTGCGCGGCGAGCGGCAGTTCGGAGATTTCATCGAGAAACAGCGTGCCGCCGCGGGCGTAATAGAAAAGGCCCTCGCGGCTTTGCGCGGCGCCGGTGTAGGCGCCCTTGACGTGGCCGAACAGCTCGGACTCGATGAGTTCGGCCGAAATGGCGGCGCAATTGACCGGCACGAAAGGGCCGTTGGCGCGCGGGCTCATGCGGTGCAGGGCGCGGGCGGCGACTTCCTTGCCCGTGCCGGATTCGCCGCAGAGCAGCACGGTGGCCGGCGTCGGGGCGATACGCTTGAGGCGCTCGCAGACCTTGAACATGGCATCCGACTGGCCGATGACGCCTTCGATGTCGGCCGAGTTGGTGCTCACTTCGCGGCGCAGCACGAAGTTTTCGCGGGCCAGGCTGGAGCGCTCGAAACAGCGCTGGATGGCGTTGAGGACCTGGGCCAGCGAGAAGGGCTTGAGCAGGAAATCGGCGGCGCCGGCACGCAGGGCGTCGATGGCCGTGTCTAGGTCGGCGTAGGCGGTCATCAGCACGACGTCGCCGGCATAGCCCTCGTGGCGCAGTTCGTGCAGCCAGTCGATGCCGGAAACGCCGGGCAGGGCGATGTCGGCTCGATGCTGCCGGCGCAATCGGCAACGCCGCAGCGGGTGCTGAGCGCGCGCTGCATGAAGCTCTGCATGCCCGGTTCGTCATCGACGATGAGCACCGAATATTGCTGCCAGGGGGCGGCCTGGGCGGCGGGGTTTGTCTCATCCATGGGTATGGTCGTTTGTTGTAATGGCTTGTTGAAACAATTCTCGCACGGCTGGCGAGCTTGTGCGTGGGTCAGATTGTCCCGGCGGACTGAACAAAATGTCGCAACGCGAAGGCGGTTCGCCGTGGCGATGACGGTAAATCGGCCGGCGCGCCATGGTGCCGAATTTGCTTGGGGGGTTTAGCGGTTATCATGCCGCCTGCGGTCTGCGTACCGCATTGAATGGGTGGCGCTTCGGTGCCTTGTAAGCTGCCGTGACATCCGCGCGGCGGCGGTTGCAGTTCAAATCGGAGTACAACATGAGCTTTTCCCCACTGCGCCGCGCGGCGCTCAAGGGCGCGGTCGCCTGCGCTTTCGCTGCTTCCCTTTCGGCTTCTCTGCCGGCCGTTGCCGACCAGGCCATCCTGCGCGTTTCGGCCATCCCCGATGAAGCGCCGACCGAACTGCAACGCAAGTTCGCGCCCCTCGGCAAATACCTCGAAGCGCAGACCGGCATGAAGGTCGTGTTCACCCCGGTTTCCGACTACGCCGCGGTCGTCGAATCGCTGGCCACGAAGAAGATCGACCTCGCCTGGCTGGGCGGCTTCACCTTCGTGCAGGCCAAGATCCGCACCAACGGCACGGCCATCCCCATCGCCCAGCGCGAGGAAGATGCCAAATTCACCTCCAAATTCATCACCGCCGACCCGAGCATCAAGACAGTGGCCGACCTCAAGGGCAAGACCTTCGCCTTCGGCTCGCCGTCGTCGACCTCGGGCAGCCTGATGCCGCGCTTCTACCTGCAGCAAGCCGGCCTCAACCCGGAAAAGGATTTCAAGAACGTCGCCTATTCCGGCGCCCATGACGCCACGGTGGCCTTCGTCGCCGCCGGCAAGGCGGAAGCCGGCGTGCTCAACGCCTCGGTCTGGGACAAGCTGGTTCAAGCCGGCAAGGTCGACACCAGCAAGGTGCATGTCTTTTCGACGACGCCGCCGTATTTCGACTACAACTGGACGGTGCGCGGCGATCTCGATCCGACGCTGGTCAAGAAGCTGACCGACGCCTTCCTGAAGCTCGACCCGGCCAACCCGGAACACAAGGAAATCCTCGCCCTGCAACGCGCCGCGCGCTTCATCCCGACCAAGAAGGAGAACTACGACGGCATCGAGAAGGCTGCCCACGCCGCCGGCTTGCTGAAGTGAGCTTTTGCTTGAACGGCGTGGGGCTGACCCACGCCAACGGTTTTGCCGCGCTCAAGGAACTTACGCTCAAGGCGGAAAAGGGCGAGCGCATCGCCCTGATCGGCCCCTCGGGCGCCGGCAAGACCTCCCTGCTTTCCGTGCTCGGTACGGCGCTGGCGCCGACCGTTGGAACGGCCGAGGTGTTGGATTTTGGCCAAAATTTCCGGTCGACCGTAGCGCTCGCCAAACTGCGCTCGCGCATCGGCACCGTTCACCAATCGCCGCCGATTCCCGGCCGGCAACGGGTGGTGACGGCGGTGCTGGCCGGCAAGCTCGGCCAGTGGCCGGCCTGGAAGTCGCTGGCCTCGCTGCTCTATCCGCTCGACATCCCCGGCGCCCGGGCCGCACTCGAACGGGTCGATTTGGCCGACAAGCTGTTCGCCCGTTGCGACCAGCTTTCCGGCGGCCAGTTGCAGCGCGTCGGCATCGCCCGCGTGCTCTACCAGCAACCCGAGCTGATCCTCGCCGACGAGCCGGTTTCGGCGCTCGACCCGACGCTGGCCCTGGCCACAATCCGCCTGCTCGTCGCCGACGCCGAAGCGCGCGGCGCGACACTGGTCGCCAGCCTGCACGCCGTCGATCTGGCTCTCGGCAATTTCACACGCATCGTCGGCGTCCGAGCGGGGCAGATTGCCTTCGACCTGCCGGCCAGCGAAGTCGGCGTGCCGCTGCTGCACGACCTGTACGCCAGCGAAGGCGACGAACTGCCGGTGCAGGCCCACGAGTCGCATTTCCTGCCGCCCGCCGCCGCCAACGATGCGGCCACCCGCGCCGCATGTTGCTAAACCTTGAAACCAACTGAGCGCGACCCCGCCGCCCGCCGCCGCCTGATCGGCGGGCTGGCCACGCTGGTCATTCTCTGGCCGCTGTTTCAGGCCGCCGAGGTCAAGCCCGGCGTGCTGTTCGATCCGGGCAACCTCAAGGTCATCGGCAACTTCCTGGCCGCCTTCCTGCCGCCGGAAACCGGCACCGAATTCATGGGCTATCTGGCCAAGGCGACGCTCGAAACGCTGGCCATCGCCACGGCCGGCATGGCGCTGGCCTTCCTGATTGCCGTGCCGATGGCTTATCTGGCGACCGGCGCCGGGCGCGAAAAGGCGACGCTCAACCCCGTCACGCGCAGCCTGCTGACCATCCTGCGCGGCATTCCCGAGCTGGTCTGGGCGCTCGTTTTCGTTCGCGTCTTCGGCCTCGGCCCGGCGGCCGGCGTGCTGGCGCTGGGCCTGACCTACGGCGGCATGCTGGCCAAGGTCTATGCCGAAATCCTCGAATCGGTCGATGCCGCCCCGGCCCGGGCGCTCCGCCACAACGGCGCGAGCCGGCCGCTGGCCATCCTCTACGGGCTGATTCCGCAGGCTTCGAAGGAGCTGGCCTCGTACACGGTCTATCGCTGGGAATGCGCCATCCGCGCCTCGGTGGTCATGGGTTTTGTCGGCGCCGGCGGCCTCGGCCAGCTCATGGATCAGGCCATGAAAATGCTCAACGGCGGCGAAGCGGCGACCATCCTGCTCGCCTTCATGGTCCTCGTCTTTGCCGCCGACGGTTTCTCGGGCTGGCTGCGCCGGGCGCTCGACACGCCGCCGGCCAACCGCGCCTCGCCCTTCGGCTGGCGCAGTACGCTGTTCGGGCTGGCTGTGGTCAGCGGCATCGTCGCCAGTTTCGCCTATCTGGAAATTGGCCTGAAAGCGCTGTTGACCGTGGAAGCCGCGAACAGCATCGGCGAATTCATCGCCGGCTTCTTTCCGCCCGATCTGTCGGCCGACTGGCTGGCCAAAGTCGGCCAGGGCATCTGGGAAACGCTGGCCATCTCGGTCGTCGGCACCCTGCTTGCCGCCGTCGCCGGCCTGCTGCTCGCCCTGCCGAAGTGGCGGGCGCCGTTCAGCTTCCTGCTCAACACCCTGCGTTCGGTGCCGGAACTGGTCTGGGCCACCATCACCGCGCTGGCCGTCGGCCTCGGCCCCTTTGCCGGGGCGCTGGCGTTGGCCCTGCACACCAGCGGCGTGCTCGGCCGCCTCTACGCCGAAGCGCTCGACAACGCCCCACCGGCCCCCGGTCAGGCGCTGCGACTGGCCGGCGCCCCCGGCGGCTTCGCCTTCCTCTACGGCACCTTGCCCGGCGCCGCCCCGCAACTGATCGCCTACACGCTGTACCGCTGGGAAATGAATATCCGCATGGCCGCCATCCTCGGCTTCGTCGGCGCCGGCGGGCTCGGTCAACTGCTCTATTTCGAACTCTCGCTATTCCACCACGCCCAGGCGTCGACGGTGATCATCGCCATGCTGCTGCTGTCGATTGCCGTCGATCAGGCCAGTGCGTGGCTGCGGCGGAAAATGAACTGAAGCCCTCGCAAGATTTCGGTTTTGGCTGTTTTTTCCGGTTGACCGTGGGATTTGCCTCTCCTGTCGATTCCTTTGGCATGTCACCTGCTGCGCCTTCCGCTATCATCGCCTGATTGCCGAATAGCGCCCCGCCGCCCATGAGCGAAAACCAGAACCCCGAGCAACAAGCCCGCGACCGTATCGATGCGCAACTGCGCGCCGCCGGCTGGGTGGTGCAGGCCAAGAGCAAGGTCAATTTCGGCGCCGCTCTCGGGGTCGCCGTGCGCGAATGGCAGACCGATGCCGGCCCGGCCGACTACGTCCTGTTCATCGACAAAAAGGCGGTCGGCGTCATCGAAGCCAAGCGTGAATCCGAAGGTCAGCACCTCACCGTGCACGAAACCCAGACCGAAGGCTACGCCGCCGCCAAGCTCAAATGGGTCAACAACCGGCAGCCGCTGCCCTTCCTCTACGAAGCCACCGGCATCGTCACCCGCTTTACCGACGCCCGCGACCCCAAGCCGCGCTCGCGGGAGGTTTTCAGCTTCCACCGCCCGGAAACCCTGCGCGACTGGCTGAACGAAGGCGCCAGCCTGCGCGCCCGCCTCGCCGGCCTGCCGCCGCTCAACCCCGAGCACCAGCCCGCGAAAGAACTCCACCTGCGCGACTGCCAGGAAACGGCGATTACCAACCTCGAACAATCCTTCCGCGAAGCCCGGCCGCGCGCGCTGATCCAGATGGCCACCGGCGCCGGCAAGACCTACACCGCCATCACCAGCATCTACCGCCTGCTCAAGCACGCCGACGCCAAACGCGTGCTCTTCCTCGTCGACACCAAGAACCTCGGCGAACAGGCCGAGCAGGAAATGATGGCCTACGTGCCGATCGACGATAACCGCAAATTCACCGAGCTTTACTCGGTGCAGCGGCTCAAGAACAGCTTCGTCGACAAGGGCGCCGACGTCTGCATCTCGACCATCCAGCGCCTCTACTCGCTACTGCAGGACAAGGAACTCGACGAAGCCGCCGAAGAAATCAACCCGGCCGAACTCACCCAGCCCAAAGCCCCGGCCCCCGTAGCCTACAACGCCAAGATCCCGCCCGAATTCTTCGACTTCATCTTCATCGACGAATGCCATCGCAGTATCTACAACCTCTGGCAGCAGGTGCTCGACTACTTCGACGCCAGCCTGATCGGCCTCACCGCGACGCCCGACAACCGCACCTACGGCTTCTTCAAGAAAAACGTCGTCAGCGACTACAGCCATGAAAAAGCCGTCGCCGACGGCGTCAATGTCGGCAACGAGATCTACCTGATCGACACCCGCGTCACCCAGCAAGGCGCCGTCATCGCCGCCGAGCAACAAGTCGAAAAACGCGAACGCCTGACGCGCAAAAAGCGCTGGGAACAGCAGGACGAAGACGCTGCCTACACCGCCACCCAGCTCGACCGCGACATCGTCAACCCGGACCAGATCCGCACCGTCATCCGCGCCTTCCGCGACAATCTGCCGGCCATCTTCCCCGGCCGCGAAGAAGTGCCCAAGACCCTCATTTTCGCCAAGACCGACAGCCACGCCGACGACATCATCCAGACCGTGCGTGAGGAATTCGGCGAAGGCAACGCCTTCTGCAAGAAGGTCACCTACCGCGCAGCCCAGGACAAAAAACTGGCCGATGGCACGGTCGACCGTGGCGAAGACCCCAAATCCATCCTCGCCCAGTTCCGCAACGAATACCACCCGCGCATCGCCGTCACCGTCGACATGATCGCCACCGGCACCGACGTCAAGTTCGAGCAGATGAAAGGCCGCGGCACCCGCACGCTGGACATGGACGACCTCAAGAAAGTCACGCCCAGCGCCAAAACCGCCAAGACCCATTACGTCATCGTCGACGCCATCGGCGTCACCAAATCGCTGAAAACCGCCAGCCAGCCGCTCATCACCAAGCCCGGCGTGCCGCTCAAGGATTTGGCGATGGGCATTTACGCCGGTGGCGCTTATGACACCGACAGTGTCTCCTCGCTGGCCGGCCGGCTGGCGCGGCTCAACAAGCAGCTCGATGCCGACGACCAGCGCCGTTTGCGCGAAGCGGCCGGCGGCGTCGAACTCAGCCATCTGGTCAGCAAACTGTTCAACGCCATCGACGGCGACCTGATCGAAGCCCGCGCTCTCGAACTGGCCGGCCTGCCCATCGGCAACGACCCCGGCGACAGCCTGCGCGACCAAGCCCAGCAACAATTGGTCGGCGAGGCGGCGGCGCTGATGAATGGCGAATTGATCGAACTGATCGACACCATCCGCCGCGAAAAAGAACAGACCATCGACCACGACAATCTGGATGGCGTCACCTACGCCGGCTGGAGCAAGGACAGCGCCGCGCAGACCGAAGCCTTGACCGTTGAGTTCGCTGACTGGCTGGCTACGAACCGCGACGAAATTGAAGCCCTGACCATCTTCTTCGCCCAACCCTGGCGGCGGCGCGAAGTGACCTTGAAACTGGTGCGTCAGGTACTCGACAAGCTCAAAGCCGACAAACCCAAACTCGCCCCACTGCGTATCTGGCAAGCCTACGGCCAACTGGACGGCTACAATGGCGCCCCGCCCGAACAGGAACTGACCGCGCTGGTCGCCCTGATCCGCCGCGTCTGCGGGCTGGACGCCAAAATCACCCCGTTCGCCGACACCGTCCGCAAGAACTTCCAGACCTGGATCATGCAGCAGCACGCCGGCACCACCGAGAAATTCAACGAAGAACAGATGAACTGGCTACGCATGCTCCGCGACCATATTTGCCACTCCTGCCACGTCGACCGCAGTGACCTCGACTACAGCCCCTTCGACAGCCAGGGCGGGCTGGGGCGGATGTGGCAATTGTTCGGCGAGGGGATGGACCCGTTACTGGATGAGCTGAATGAGGCGTTGGTGGCGTGATGGATTTGGACATGCCTGCACATTGGGAAACCGCCAAGCTGGCAGAGCTTGCAGTACTAACCCTCGGTGGAGACTGGGGAAAAGAGGCCGAATTTGAATCGGCGGAATACAGCTTGGCTTATTGCATTCGAGGTGTGGAGTTCCGAAATTGGGATGCAGACCGCGGCTCCACGGCTTCGCCTCGTATGATCAAGAACTCCAGCTTGCTCAGCCGCAAGGTTCAAGAAGGCGATATTTTGGTTGAAATTTCAGGAGGAGGCCCTGAGCAACCAGTCGGTCGAACAGTTTTGATTGATAAAACAGTTCTTGGGCGAGCGCCGCATATACCAAAGATTTGTACGAATTTCCTTCGTTTATTACGGCCAACACAAGAGATCGCTTCTAGTTACCTAAACTGTTATCTGACTTTCTTTTATCGAAGTGGCGAAATACGGAACTATCAGGCGGGTAGCAACAATCTTCGCAATTTGAAATTTAACGACTATCTCTCATTAGAGATTCCGCTTCCTCCGCTCGCCGAACAACACCGCATCGTCGCCAAGATCGAGGAACTGTTTTCCGAACTCGATCAGGGCGTGGCCAGCCTGAAAACCGCCCGCGAACAGCTCAAGGTCTATCGTCAGTCGCTGCTCAAAAATGCCTTCGAAGGCAAGTTGACCGCAACAACTGGGTGGCGCGAAAAGTCCTTGGGCCAACTTCTGGGATTCCTGACTTCCGGCTCTCGCGGTTGGGCTGCTTATTACGCTACTTCGGGGGATTTATTCGTGCGTGCCCAAAACATCAAACACGACCGTCTTGAACTCGATGATGTGGCATTTGTCGCCTTGCCAGACAAGGCGGAGGGGCTGCGAACCCGAATCCAGCGAGGTGATTTGCTCATCACCATCACCGGTGCAAACGTCACCAAATCGGCATTGGTCAAACATGATCTGGGGGCGGCTTACGTTAGCCAGCACGTTGCGCTTTGCCGACCCACGACAGAAATCCTGCCCGAGTATTTGTATTGGTTCATCGTTGCCGAAGCAGCAGGCAGAAAACAGCTAACGGATATGGCCTACGGCGCCGGCAAACCGGGCCTGAATCTCGAAAACATTCGTTCGGTAAGTGTTCCGTTTCCGAATTTGCATGAGCAGCAGGAAATCGTTGAACAAATCGAATCCAAACTCTCCGAAGCCGACCAACTCGACCAAACCCTCGCCACCGCGCTGCAACAGGCCGACGCGCTGCGCCAGTCCATCCTGAAAAAGGCTTTCCACGGTCAACTGGTAAAACAGGACAAAAACGAAGAACCCGCCACCGCCCTGCTCGAACGCATCCGCGCCGCGCGGGCCACTGCCCCGGCCAAGGGCCGGCAGGCGAAAATGGTCAGCAAGTCGCTGACCAATTGCTGAGGACTCCAACGTGCGCCCGATTCCCGCCACCGAAACCCTGACCTGCGAATTCAAGAGCGATCGTAAATGCCTGCCGGATCGTGAGCTGATCGAGGCCGTGGTGTGCATGGCCAACGGCGAGGGCGGGGAAATCTATCTCGGTGTCGAGGACGATGGCCGGGTGACCGGCTTGCACAAGGATCATCGCTTTCTTGATGGGCTGGCGGCGTTAATAGCCAATCGTACGCAGCCACAAGTGCGCGTGCAGATCGACATGCTGGAAGTCGATGGTTTTCCAGTAGCCTGCATAGGTGTGCCGAAAAGTGGCCATCCAGTGATGACAAGCGATGGAATGTCAAAACGACGTCGTTTACAGGCGAATGGCCAACCGGAATGCGTGCCCTTCTTCCAACATGAGTTTGCCAGCCGGCAGGCGAGTTTCGGGCTGCTTGATGTCAGCGCGCAGGCGGTGGCCGGGGCGTTGGCGAGCGATCTCGACCCCATCGAACGGGCGCGACTGCGCCAATTCATCGAGCGTTTCAACGGCGACCGGGCCTTGCTGGAACTGGACGATGCGCAACTCGATGCGGTCCTCGGGCTGGCGGTACGTACACCGGCCGGTTATCTGCCCTCACTGACCGGGCTGCTGCTGATCGGAAACGAGGCGTCGCTGCGCGCTCTGGTGCCGACGCATGAAATCGCCTTCCAGATTCTCGAAGGCGAGGAGGTGCGTTTCAACGAGTTCAGCAGGGCACCGTTGCTGCGCGCTTTCGAGTGGGTTGAAACCTTGTTCAAGCCGCTCAATACGGAGCGGGAATTCCAGTCCGGTCTGTTCCGCGTACCGGTGCCGCGGCTGGATCAGCGCGCCTTCCGCGAGGCCATCGCCAACGCCATCACGCACCGCGATTACGCGCTGCGCGGTGCGGTGCATGTGCGGCTTTCCGGCGATACGCTGACGATCAGCAATCCCGGCGGTTTCGTCGAAGGGGTGACGCTGAACAATCTGCTGGTGACCGAGCCGCGCCCACGCAACCCGGCGCTGGCCGATGCTTTGAAGCGCATTGGGCTGGTCGAACGAACCGGGCGCGGGGTCGATCTGATCTATCGTGGCTTGCTGCGCTATGGCCGGCATGTGCCGGATTTCAGCCAGTCCGATAGCCATTCCGTGGTGTTGTCCTTGAGCCTCGCCGCTGCCGACGAGGCTTTCCTGAAGGTGATTCTTGAGGAAGAGGCACGGGGCCACAAGGAGTTGCCCGTCGATAGCCTGATCATTCTGGCGGCGTTGCGGGAGCAGCGGCGGGCGAGCAGCGAGCAGTTGGCGGTATTTGTCCAGAAGGAAGTGGGGCGAGTCCTGGCCAGCGTTGAGGCCTTGGTTGAAGCAGGCCTGGTGCAGGCGCATGGTGTCGGTCGCGGACGAAGCTATACCCTTTCTGCAGATTTGTACCGTTTGCTGGGTGAGAAGGCCGAATACACGCGCCAGGCCGGTTTTGATCGCTTGCAGCACGAGCAACTGGTAAAGAATTACGTAAAGCAGCACGGGCGTATTACGCGCCAGGAAGCCATCGAGCTCTGCCGCTTAACGCCGGATCAGGCGTATAAGCTACTAAAGCAGCTAGTTGGTCAGAATGTACTTAAGAAACATGGTGTTAAGCGCCATGCTTACTATGTGAAAGCCTAGTCTATACGCCTTCTATACGCCGAGGCGCATAGAAGGCGTATAGAGAAGCGCATAGAAACCGAGAACCTGATTCATGAACGCAACCGCATCCATCGTCTCCCGTGTCTGGAGCTTCTGTACCACGCTGCGCGACGACGGGGTCAGTTACGGGGATTACCTCGAACAACTGACCTACCTGATCTTCCTGAAAATGGCTGACGAGTACGGTCGACCGCCGTACAGCCGCAAAATCGGCATTCCCGAGGCGCTGGGCTGGGCTAGCCTGAAGGCGGTGCGCGGGGCGGCGCTGGAGGTGCATTACGTGACGGTGCTGCGCGAACTCGGCAACAAGCCGGGCTTGCTCGGGCAGATTTTCACCAAGGCGCAGAACAAGATCCAGGACCCGGCCAAGCTGTCGCGGCTGATCGACATGGTCGATGAAACCAACTGGGTGACGTTGGGGGCGGACGTCAAGGGCGATATCTACGAGGGCTTGCTGGAGCGCAACGCCGAGGATACCAAGTCGGGGGCGGGGCAGTATTTCACGCCCCGGCCGTTGATCCGGGCGATGGTCGAGTGCGTGCGGCCTTTGCCGAGCAAAACCATCGCCGATCCGGCCTGCGGCACCGGCGGCTTCTTCCTCGCCGCTTACGATTTCCTGGTCGATACCTATCCGGGCATGGATCGCGAGCAGCGGGCTTTTTTGAAGCACGACACCTTCTTCGGCAACGAGATCGTCGCCGGCACGCGCCGCCTCGCCTTGATGAACATGTTCCTGCACAACATCGGCGAGATCGACGGCGACAGCCCGATTTCGCCGAACGATGCGCTGGTCGCCACGCCGGCGCAGACCTTCGATTACGTGCTGGCCAACCCGCCCTTCGGCAAGAAGAGCAGCATGAGTTTTACCAACGAGGAAGGCGAGCAGGAAACGGATGCGCTGACCTATAACCGCCAGGATTTCTGGGCGACGACCTCGAACAAGCAGTTGAATTTCGTGCAGCACATCAAGAGCCTGTTGAAGAGCACCGGCCGCGCTGCCGTGGTGGTGCCGGACAACGTGCTGTTCGAGGGCGGGGCGGGCGAGACGGTGCGCCGCAAGTTGCTGGAGACGACCGATCTGCACACCATCCTGCGCCTGCCGACGGGCATCTTCTACGCCAACGGCGTCAAGGCCAACGTGCTGTTCTTCGACAACCAGCCGGCCCGCAAGGAAGCCTGGACGCGCGAGGTGTGGGTCTATGACTACCGCACCAACATTCACCACACGCTGAAAAAGAAACCGCTGCGCTACGAGGATCTGGCCGATTTCGTCGCCTGCTACAACCCGGCCAATCGCCACGGTCGACAGGAAATTTGGCACGAAATCGAGAACCCGGAAGGGCGCTGGCGCAAGTTCAGTTATGAGCAGATCGTCGCGCGCGACAAGACCAGCCTGGATATTTTCTGGCTCAAGGACAAGAGCCTGGCGGACCTCGACAACCTGCCGGAGCCGGATGATCTGGCGGCCGATATCATCGAAAATCTGGAAGCCGGGCTGAACAGCTTCCGTCTCATCGCCACTGCACTGCAATAGGAGTCATCTCATGCAAAAAACCCTGATCATCATCCACGCCGCGCCCTACGGCAGCGAGCGCTGCCTGTCCGGTCTGCGCTTGGCTACGGCACTGGCGGGCAGCGATGCCAAGCCGGAAGTGAAGGTCTTCCTGATGTCTGACGCCACCGTGCTTGGTCTGCCGAACCAGCAGGACGGGGCGACCAACGGCTTGCAGGGGATGGTCGAAACGCTGGTCAATCATGGCGTGCAGATTCGCTCCTGCCGGACCTGTGCGCTGGCCCGCGGCATCGCTGAACTGCCGCTGATTCCCGGCGTTTCCATCGGCACCCTGGTCGAGCTGGCCGAGGCGACGCTGGCGGCGGACAAGGTCGTCACCTTCTGACCGGCGTTTCATTTTTGGCTGTTTTCCCCGGTTGACCGTGGGATTCGCCGGGCCGGCGGCGGTGGGACATTTTGTCCCGACCCGGCCCGAGCGGGACAAAATGTCCCGCTTCCTGCCCGGAGCCGGATGGGTCATTTCCCATCATTCAACGACTTACGCTTGGTGGCATGTTCGTTGCGCTGTTTCTCCCTTGCGACATGGGGTCGCATGAGGAGGAATAACGCAAATGAACATGAACAGGCGGCAGTTCTTCAAGGTCTGCTCCGCCGGGCTGGGAGGGTCGTCCATCGCGCTGATGGGATTCTCACCGACCGCAGCCCTGGCGGAAGTACGCACCTTCAAGCTGGCCCGCGCAACCGAAACGCGCAATACCTGCCCGTATTGCTCGGTGGCCTGCGGGGTCATTCTCTACAGCATGGGCGACAAGGCGAAGAACGCCAAGTCGCGCATCATTCACATCGAAGGCGACCCGGATAATCCGGTCAATCGCGGCTCGCTGTGCCCGAAGGGGGCCGGCCTGCTCGACATGGTGCACAGCCCGAAACGCCTGATGCATCCGGAAGTCCGCGAAGCCGGCAGCAGCGAGTGGAAGCGCCTGTCGTGGGACGACGCGCTGAACCGCATCGCCAAGTTGATGAAGGAAGATCGCGACGCCAATTTCATCGCCAAAAACGAGGCGGGCGGCACGGTCAACCGCTGGATGACGATGGGTCTGCTCGCTTCCAGCGCCAGCAACAACGAGGGCGGCTACCTGACGCACAAGGTTTTCCGCAACCTCGGCATCCTCTCGCTCGACACCCAGGCGCGCATTTGACACTCCCCGACGGTGGCCAGTCTGGCTCCGACATTTGGGCGTGGTGCAATGACCAACCACTGGGTCGACATCAAGAATGCCGATCTCGTCATCATCATGGGTGGCAATGCCGCTGAAGCGCACGTTTGCGGCTTCAAGTGGGTTGTCGAGGCCAAGGAAAAGCGCGGCGCCAAGCTGGTCGTCGTCGATCCCCGCTTCAACCGCTCGGCGGCGGTTTCCGACTATTACGCGCCGATCCGTTCCGGCACCGACATCGCCTTCCTCGGCGGCGTCATCAATTACCTGCTGACCAACGACAAGATCCATCACGACTACGTCAAGAACTACACCGACTCGACCTTCCTGGTTCATGAAGGCTTCGCCTTCGAGGACGGCATCTTCTCCGGCTACAACGCCGAGAAGCGCAGCTACGACAAGTCGACCTGGAACTACCAGCTGGGCGCCGACGGTTATGTCCTGACCGATCCGACCATGGAAAGCCCGAACTGCGTCTTCCAGCTCATGAAGAAGCACTATTCGCGCTATACCCCGGACGTCGTCAGCAACATCACCGGCACGCCGCAAGACCGCTTCCTGCACATCTGCGAAATGATCGCGGCGACGGCAGCGGCCAACAAGACGATGACCATCCTCTACGCGCTGGGTTGGACGCAGCACTCGGTGGGCAGCCAGAACATCCGGACGATGGCGATGATCCAGCTGCTGCTCGGCAACATGGGCATGGCCGGCGGCGGCATCAACGCGCTGCGCGGTCACTCCAATGTGCAGGGCATCACCGACATGTGCCTGCTGACCACCAACCTGCCCGGCTACATGAGTCTGCCCAGCGAGAAGGAACAGGATTTCACCGCCTATCTCGCCAAGCGGACGCAAAAGCCGCTGCGCCCGAACCAGTTGAGTTACTGGCAGAACTATCCCAAGTTCCACAACTCGCTGATGAAGGCCTGGTACGGCAAGGCGGCGACCGCGGAAAACAACTTCTGCTTTGACTGGCTGCCCAAGTTCGACAAGGGCTACGACGTGCTGCACATGTTCGAGCGCATGCACAACGGCCAGATGAACGGCTTCATCGCCCAGGGCTTCAACCCGCTGGCGGCGGTGCCGAACACCAAGAAGGTGGCCGATGCGCTGGCCAAGCTGAAGTTCCTCGTCGTCATCGACCCGCTGGCCACCGATACGTCGGAATTCTGGCGTCCGGCCGGCGAGTTCAACGAGGCCGATCCGGCCAAGATCCAGACCACGGTGTTCCGCCTGCCGGCCGCCTGCTTCGCCGAGGAGGAAGGTTCCTACACCAACTCCGGCCGCGTCCTGCAGTGGCACTGGAAGAGCGCCGACCCCATCGGCGAATCGAAGTCCGACGGCGATATCGTCGCCAGCCTGTTCGTCAAGCTGCGCGAACTGTATGCCAAGGACGGCGGGGCCTTCCCGGAACCTATCCTCAACCTGAGCTGGCCGTACAAGCACGCCGACGAACCTTCGCCCGAGGAACTGGCCAAGGAATTCAACGGCAAGGCGCTGGTCGATCTGGTCGATCCCAAGGACCCGACCAAGGTGCTGGTCAAGGCCGGCGAGCAGTTGCCGAGCTTTGCCTTCCTGCGCGACGACGGTTCGACCTCCTGCGGCAACTGGCTGTACTCTGGGTCGTGGACCCAGGCCGGCAACATGATGGCGCGGCGCGATACGTCCGATCCCTCGGGCCTCGGCCAGACCCTGAACTGGGGCTTCGCCTGGCCGGTCAATCGGCGCATCCTCTACAACCGCGCCTCGGCCGACCTGGCCGGCAAGCCGTGGGACAAGAGCCGCACGGTGATCGCCTGGGACGGCCAGAAGTGGGGCGGCAACGACGTGCCCGACTTCAAGGGCAACGAGCCGCCGGAAAACGGCATGGGTCCGTTCATCATGAACCCGGAAGGCGTGGCGCGGCTGTTTGCGCTGGGCCGCATGGCCGAAGGGCCGTTCTCCGAGCACTACGAACCCTTCGAGTCGCCGCTGGAGGTGAATCCGATGCACCCGAACAATCCGCTGGCCCGGACCAACCCGGCCGCCCGCGTGTTCAAGGGCGACATGGAGCAGTTCGGCACGGCCAAGGATTTCCCCTACGTGGCGACAACCTACCGGCTGGCCGAGCATTACCACTTCTGGACCAAGAACGTGCCGCTCAACGCCATTGTTCAGCCGGAGCAGTTCGTCGAAATCGGCGAGGAGCTGGCCAAGGAGAAAGGCATCGTTGCCGGCGACAAGGTGGTCGTCCGTTCCAACCGGGGCAAGATCAAGGCGGTGGCCGTCGTCACCAAGCGGATCCGCGGCCTCGATGTCGCCGGGAAGAAGGTGCACACCATCGGCATCCCGCTGCACTGGGGCTTCGTCGGGGTGGCCAAGCCGGGCTATCTGACCAACAAGCTGACGCCGTATGTCGGTGATGCCAACGTGCAAACGCCGGAGTTCAAGGCGTTCCTCGTCAACATCGAGAAAGCCTGAGGAGGATCGCAATGGCACTTCAATCCCTGGATATCAAGCAGCGTTCCGCCACCACGACCCCGTCGCCGTCCGAACGGCAGACGGTGGAAGTGGCCAAGCTGATCGACACCACCCGCTGCATCGGCTGCAAGGCCTGTCAGGTGGCCTGCATGGAATGGAACGACGTTCGCGACGAAATCGGTTCGGTCGACGGGACCTACAACAACCCGACCGACCTGACCTCTTCGTCATGGACCGTCATGCGTTTTTACGAAAAGGAGAACAATTCCCCGTTTGATCTCGAATGGCTGATCCGCAAGGATGGCTGCATGCATTGTGCCGACCCGGGCTGCCTCAAGGCCTGCCCGGCGCCCGGGGCCATCGTGCAGTACGCCAACGGCATCGTCGATTTCCATCAGGAAAACTGCATCGGCTGCGGCTACTGCATCACCGGCTGCCCGTTCAATGTCCCGCGCATCTCCAAGAAGGACAGCAAGGCGTACAAGTGCACCCTGTGCTCCGACCGCGTTGCCGTCGGCATGGAACCGGCTTGCGTCAAGACCTGCCCGACCGGCGCCATCATGTTCGGCAGCAAGGAGCAGATGACCGAGCAGGCCGAGCATCGTATCGGCGAACTCAAGGGGCGCGGTCACGGCAAGGCCGGTCTGTACGATCCGGCCGGCGTCGGCGGCACGCACGTCATGTATGTGCTGAAGGATGCCGACGATCCGACCCAGATCGGCTTGCCGGCCTCGCCGACGATCAGTGCCCTGGTTTCCGTCTGGAAGGGCTTCGCCAAGCCGCTCGCCACCCTGGCCATGGCCGGCGTGGCACTGGGCAGCCTGTTCCATTACGTGACCAAGGGTCCGAACGAGGTCTCGAAAGAGATCGAGGACGAGATCGAAAAGGAGGACGCCCAATGATCCGCGATCCGAAAGACCTCAAGCGCTACGAACCGGCCGAACGGGCCAATCACTGGGTGGTCGGCATCAGCTTCATCCTGCTCGCCCTCTCCGGTCTGGCCTTTTTCCACCCGGCCTTCTTCCCGCTGACGCAGTTGTTCGGCGGGCCGACCTGGGCGCGCATCATCCACCCCTACCTCGGGGTGCTGATGGCCGTGTCCTTCATCGCCCTTTACTTCCGCTTCGCCCATCTCAACAAGATGACACCGGCGGACAAGGAGTGGCTGGGCAAGGTCGGGCAGATGGTGAACGGCGACGACCACAACATGCCGGAGCAGGGCAAGTACAACGGCGGACAGAAAGCCATGTTCTGGGCGATGGCCATCTGCATGTTGTTGATGGCTGTTTCCGGCCTGCTCATCTGGCGTGCCTGGTTCGGTTTCGACATCACCCTCGTCCGTCTGGGCGCCGTGGTGCATGCCGCTGCCGGGGCCGTGATGATCGGCCTGATCTTCGTGCACGTCTATGCCGCCATCTGGGTCAAGGGCACCATTCGCGCCATGTGGTACGGCACGGTGACCCGGGCCTGGGCCAAGCAACATCATCGTGGCTGGTATCGCCAGATGACCGGCAAATGAGCCGGTCGGCAGGCGTTTAGTTTTATCTTGCGTTCGGGGGCTCTGCGGCTAAGCTGCCGCATCCCCCATTTTTTCCGAATGATCGTGTCGACCGTAGTACCAATGACCCGCAACTAACCCCAGCGACCAAACATGCAGACCCAGCCGATAGATTTTCATCCGCCGACCGAAGAGGCCGCCTCCTACCTGTTGCCGAAGCCGGCATCGATTTTTGCCGAGCGGGCCAAACGGTTCGCCGGGCTCTCCACCGACCACACCCTCGGCGAATGGCTGACCTTCCTTGGCCTGCTCAGTCAGGCCCAGCACGACGTCGCCCAGGGGTTGCCCGTGCTGCCCCTGCCCGATGCCGCCATCCTCGACCAGGCACACACCCACGGCATGCCGCCGCTCAACGCTGCTTCGCTGCCCCTGCCGGCTGTCTGGCACCAAGTCCTGCGCGAACTGGCCGAGCGTCTGCTCAGCCAGGCGCCGGAAGCCGGGCAGGCGTCGCTGAGCCAGCTGCTCGCCGCATCCGATGCGCAACGCGATGAACTGGCCAGGGTTCTCCTCAATGGCGAACCCGACGCCGAACAGGCGGCGTTGCTGCCCTTTGTCGCCGCCGCGCTGCAAGTGGTGTTTACCGTCCTGGCCAGCCAGCTCGATGTCAGCCAGTTGCAGCCGCTCGATGTGCATGGCGTCTGCCCCTGTTGCGGCAGCCTGCCGGTGGCCAGCGTCGTGCGCCAGGCCGACGGCATCAGCAACCTGCGCTACCTGCATTGCGCCCTGTGCAATACCGAATGGAACCTCGCCCGCGCCACCTGCGCGGCCTGCGGCGACGATGAAAAGCTTGCCCAGCACCACATCGAAGGCAGCAACGGCGCCGCGCGCACCGAAACCTGCGACAACTGCCAGAGCTACCTGAAGATTTTCTATCAGGAAAAGGACATGCAGCTCGACCCGGTGGCCGACGACCTCGCCACGCTGGCCCTCGACATGCTGGTCGACGAGGCCGGCTACGAACGCGCCGGCCCCAACCTGCTGCTGATCGGCGCCAACGCATAAACCATTTGATCAACCTTTCTGCCCGGTCCGGGTGAAAGCCATGAACGAAAACAAACGTCTTCCCGCGGTCGACCGCGTTTTAGGGCAAATTCCCGAGCTCATCGAAGCCCACGGCCGCCAGCTGGTTACCGGCTGCGTCCGGGCCGAACTGGCCGCCGCCCGCGAGGGCCTCAAGCATGGCTTGCCGCTGCCGGAAGAAGCGGCACTGCTGGCCGCCATCCGGCGCCGTGCCGACGAGGCCGGCCGGGCCAATCTGCGCCCGGTCTTCAACCTGACCGGCACGGTCCTGCACACCAACCTCGGCCGCGCCCAACTGGCCGAGGAGGCCATCGCCGCCATGGTCGATGCCGCCCGGTCGCCCTGCGCGCTGGAATACGACCTGGCTTCCGGCGGGCGTGGCGACCGCGACGACCTGGTCTCCGGCCTGCTGGCTGAACTGATCGCCGGCGGTTCGCCGGACATCGCGGCGACCATCGTCAACAACAACGCCGCCGCCGTGCTGCTCACCTTGAACGCGCTGGCCCAGGGCAAGGAAGCGGTGGTCTCGCGCGGCGAGCTGGTCGAAATTGGCGGCGCCTTCCGCATTCCCGACGTGATGCGCCGGGCGCAGGTCAAGCTGCACGAAATCGGCACGACCAACCGCACCCACGCCAAGGATTTTCAGGAAGCGATCAACCCGAAAACGGCGCTGCTCATGAAAATCCACACCAGCAACTACGCCGTGACCGGCTTCACGGCGGCGGTCGACGAGAAAGTCATCGCCGACATCGCCCATGTGGCGAACCTGCCTTTCGTCATCGATCTTGGCAGCGGCACGCTGTGCGACTTCGCCGCCCACGGCCTGCCGGCCGAGCCGACGCCGCAGCAGGCGCTGGCGGCGGGGGCCGACATCGTCACCTTCTCCGGCGATAAATTGCTCGGCGGCCCGCAAGCCGGGCTGATCGTCGGTCGCAAGGACCTCATCGCCAGGATCAAGAAGAACCCGCTCAAGCGCGCCCTGCGCGTCGGCAAGACGACGCTGGCGGCGCTCGAAGCGACGCTGCGCCTGTACCGCGACCCGGACCGGCTGGCCGAACGCCTGCCCACCTTGCGCCTGCTGACCCGGCCGCTGGCCGATATCGTCGCCGTGGCCGAGGGCCTGCTGCCGGCCGTGCAAGCCGCCATCGGCGAACTGGCGACGGTCTGCATCGAGCCGTGCAGCAGCCAGATCGGCAGCGGCGCCTTGCCGGTCGAACGCCTGCCGTCGGCGGCGCTGGTCATCCGGCCCAATTTCAAAAAACCCGGAAAATTCCTGTTGACCGTGGAAGCGGCCTTCCGTGCCTTGCCGACCCCGGTCATCGGCTACATCCGCGACGACGCCTTCCATCTAGACCTGCGTTGTCTGGAAGCCAGGGACGAATCCCGCTTCGTGGCGCAACTGGTGCGGCTAGAATTCTGACATTAGCCAAAACCCAAGGTTTTCCATGCGCAACTTCCTCTTTCTCAACGCCAGCACCCGCGAGCCGGGCCACATCGGCAACAGCGAAACCCTGGCCCGTCGCGCCGCGGCCGGCCTGCCGGCCGGCACCGTGCAAACCTGGTGCAAACTGGCCGATCTCGAACTGCCGCCCTTCGTCGATCTGCGCCATACATCCGGCACCTATCCGATGCCGATGGCCGACGCCAAGGCCATGCTCGACGCGACGCTGGCGGCGACCGATCTGGTCTTCGTCTCGCCGGTCTACTGGTTCTCCATCCCGTCGCCCTTGAAAACCTACCTCGACCACTGGAGCGCCTGGTTGCGCGTTCCCGGCCTCGAGTTCAAGGAGGGCATGGCCGGCAAGCGCCTGTGGGTCATCGCCACCAGCGGCAACCGCGAAAAGGCCCAGCCGATGCTCGAAAGCTACCGCCTGTGCGCCGAATTCCTTGGCATGCAGTGGCAGGAACCGTTGTGGGGCAAGGGCGGGGCGCCGGATGCGGTACTTGCCGATGGCGCGGCGATGGCTGCGGCGGTCAGCTATTTTTCAGGCCAGCCGGCGTAGATGGTCGTTGAACGCCTTTTCCTCGGTGAGGCCCGCGGCGCAGCGCAGCGCGAATGCCGGCAGCTTGAATTGCTGGCCGGTCAGGGTGTCGTCGGCGACCGGCATTTCGGCCGGGCCGACTGGTCCGGTCAGCAACTGACGCTGGTCGAGGCCGAGGAAATCGAGCGTTTCTGCGCCCATACCGGACGCCCCAACGACCTGTCGCTGACCCGTCGCAATGTCGTGACGCGCGGCATCCGGCTGAACCAACTGGTCGGTCGCCAGTTTCGTCTCGGCAGCTGCCTGCTGGTCGGCGTCGAACTCTGCGAACCGTGCCGCACACTGGGCCAGCGGCTGGCCAACGAAACGCTGTCGCCGCCCGAGGTCGTCAAATACTGGCTCGGGCGCGGCGGCCTGCGCGCCCATGTGCTGGTTTCCGGCAAGGTGGCCTGCGGCGATGCGCTGACCCTGATCGAATCCGGGGAAGCGGCCGCATGATCATCGGCACCGCCGGCCACATTGACCACGGCAAGACGACGCTGGTCAAAGCCCTGACCGGCGTCGACTGCGACCGCCTGAAGGAAGAAAAGGCGCGCGGCATCACCGTCGACCTCGGCTACGCCTACACCGACAAGCTCGGTTTCATCGACGTGCCCGGCCATGAAAAGCTCATCCACAACATGCTGGCCGGGGCCACCGGCATCGATTTCGCGCTCCTCGTCATCGCCGCCGACGACGGCCCGATGCCGCAGACCCGCGAGCACCTGGAAATCATCGAACTGCTCGGCATCCAGCGCGGCGCCGTGGCACTGACCAAAATCGACGTTGCTACGGTCGACCGGAAAAAACAGGCAAAAACGGAAATCGCCGAGCTGCTCGCCGGCACGGCGCTGGCCGCGGCACCGATCTTCCCGGTGGCCGCCGTCAGCGGCGAGGGCATCGCCGAATTGCGCGCCCACCTCGACGCCGCCGCGGCCGAGCCGGGCGAAACCCGGGCAAGCGGTGGCTTCCGCCTCGCCATCGACCGCTGCTTCACGCTGTCCGGCGCCGGCACCGTCGTCACCGGCACGGCCTTCGCCGGCAGCGTCAAGGTTGGCGACCAGCTGCGGCTCACGCCGCCCGACAAACCGGTCCGTGTGCGCAGCCTGCGCGTCCAGGATGCGCCGGCCGAATCCGGCCACGCCGGGCAGCGCATCGCGCTGGCGCTGTCGGGCGTCGAAAAGGCCGAGGTCGAGCGCGGCCAGTGGATCGTTGCCCCCGGGCTGCACGCCCCGGTCCGCCGCTTCGATGCGAAGATCCGCGTCCTCTCCGGCCAGCCGGCGTTGAAGCACTGGACGCCGGTGCACCTCCATCTCGGCGCCGAAGACGTCCCGGCCCGTATCGGCCTGCTCGGCGCCGACGAGATCGCGCCGGGATGTGAAAATTGGGCGCAAATTGCCGTTGACCGTGAGATCGGCGCCCTGGCCGGCGACCGCTTCATCCTGCGCGACGCCGCGGCCCGCCACACCATCGGCGGCGGTCTCGTCCTCGACATCTTCCCGCCCAGCCGCAAGAAAAGCAGCCCGGAACGCCTGGCCATGCTCGCCGCGCTGGCCGACGCCAATCCGGCGACGGCGCTGCAACTGGCTGCCGAACAGCAGCCGGCCGGCGTCGACCTGGCGACCTACGCCTTGAACCGCAACCTCGATGCCGGGACGCTGGACACCCTGTGCCGGCAACTGAATCTCAAGGTCGTCGGCGCTACCGCCTTCGCCCCGCGTTGCTGGCAGGAACTCGAATCCCGCCTGCTCGCCGCGCTTGCCGCCGAACACCAGCGCGCCCCGGACCTCACCGGCGTCGAGCGCGACCGCCTGCGCCGCCTGACCCTGCCGACGCTCTCCCGCCCGGCCTTCGACGCGCTGCTCGCGGCGCCGCTGGCCGACGGCCGCATCACCCAGACCAACGCCTGGCTGCACCTGCCGGAACACCGCGTCCAGCTCGCCGCTGCCGACCGCGACCTGTGGCAGACCCTGAAGCCGCTGCTCGCCGTCGAACCCTACGCGCCACCGCGCGTGCGCGACATCGCCAGGGCCAGCGGCATCGGCGAAGAGGCCGTGCGCACCCTGTTCAAACGCCTTGCCCGTCACGGCGACGCCTGGCCCGTGGCGCACGACCATTTCTTCACCGCCGAAGCCGTCGCCGACCTGGCCCGCCAGGTTGCCGCGCTGAACCAGCGCGACGGCTGCGCCCGCGCTGCCAGCCTGCGCGACGAGATCGGCGGCGGCCGCAAGGTGGCCATCCACATCCTCGAGTTCTTCGACCGCATCGGCTACACTCGCCGCGTGCGCGATACCCATGTTTTACGGGGTTCGCCGGAGCAATTCGGATCATGAACAACGGAAGAGATCGTTCCCCGGTGGGACGGCCGGTCTTCAAAACCGGCAGGACCTGTCAAACAGGTTTGGGTAGGTTCGACTCCTGCTCTCTTCCGCCAAATTTTGGCGCCTGCCCGCCCGTACCTTTGTCACCTTCGCCTTGCCGTGCAATAGCACTGTCTGCGGCTTGGTTTCGCGGTACGGACGGGCATTCGCCAAAATTGTCAGGAGCGGTGACACTGTCTTCGGCTTGTCTTCGCGCCGCGAACGCGCACCCAGCAAAATATCCTCGATAACCCGTCATGGCCCACACCCCCTTCTCCGGCACCATCCCCGACGACCGCCTCTACTGCCCGCGCTACGACATGTGGGTGCAGGAAGCCGCGAACGGCGAGGTGCTGATTGGCGCCACCAGCTTCGGTATTTTTCTGGCCGGCGAGATCATCGCCTTTACCAGCAAGCCGAAGGGGGCGGAGGTCGAGATCGGGCGGGGGATGGGCACGGTGGAGTGCCGCAAGACAGTGCTCGCTGTGCATGCGCCGGTGTCTTTTGTCTTGCTTGAAGGTAACGAAGAGGCCGAGGATAGGCCGGATCTCGTCAACAAGGCGCCCTACGGCGCTGGCTGGATGGCGCGGGCGCGGCCAACCCGCTGGGCCGAGGAAAAGGCGCAATTGGTCGACGCGGCTGCCTATCGCCGGCACATTCTGAAGATCGAACCGGAGGCCAACTTTGGCTGACAAACTGGCCTTCCTGATCTGGGCGGCGACGCCCGATCACCCCGAACTGGTCGTCACGCCGCTCATTCACGCGCTGGCGGCGCGGGCCCTCGATGCCGAGGTCGAAATCCACTTTGCCGGCCCGGCCGTGCGCTGGCTGGTCGACGGCGTTGCCGATGCCGCCTATGCGACAGCGGACAAGGAAAAATCGGTCGGCGACTTTCTGCGCCAACTGGAAGCCGAGGATGTCCGCCTGCTGGCCTGCGGCATGGCCCGCGCGGCCTGGGTGGCTTCGCCCGAAGCCTTGATTGCCGCGGCCGGTGCCGCCGGGGCCACGGCTTTCGTCGCGCGCAGCCTGGACCCGGCGTGGCGGGTGCTGGTTTTCTGATGCCCCGGGCCGAGATCACCGGCGTCATCCTGGCCGGCGGCCTGGCCCGGCGCATGGGCGGTGTGGACAAGGGTTTGCAATGGCTTGCCGGGCGGCCGCTGGTCGCCTACGTCATCGAGCGTCTGGCCCCGCAGGTCGGCAGTTTGCTGATCAATGCCAACCGCAGCCAGGCCGAATACGGCGCGTTGGGTTACGCCGTGCTGGCCGATCAGATTCCCGATTTTGCCGGCCCGCTGGCCGGTTTGCATGCCGCCCTGGTCTCCGCCGCGACGCCCCTTGTGGTGACCGTGCCCTGCGACTCGCCCTATCTGCCGCTCGATCTCGTGGCTCGCCTGCATGCCGCCATGCTCGACAAAGGGGCCGATCTGGCCATCGCCCGGGCGGCCGGGCGGGTCCATCCGGTGTTCTGCCTGTGCCGGGTAGCGCTGGCGCCGCAGCTGGAAATCTACCTGCGTCAGGGGGGGCGTCGGGTCATGGAGTGGTGTGCCGGAGCCGGCTGCGTCGAAGTCGATTTCGACGATCAGCCGGCCGCGTTCAGTAACTTCAACACGCTGGACGATCTGGCCGGCAAGCCAGCCTGAGCCCCGGCCTCAGGCCTTGGGCTCGACCCGCTTGGAGGTCTTCTTGACGCCGCCGTTTTCGGTGTCGAAATGCACCATGAACCAGGTTTCTTCCATCGGCGGCACACCCTCGATGCGCCATTCCCAGATTTCCTCGCCGAGGTTGTCGAAGAGCTGCTTGCGGGCCGGTGCGCCGAACAGGCGGCGAATGTCGTCCTTGCTCATGCCGACGCGCACCTTGCCGTAGTTGGCCTCGTTGAGTACCTGCTCGATCTTGCTGATGACCTGATTGCTGTTGAAACTGATCATGTAGCAACTGGTGCCGTTCGGCTGCCGGGCGTATTCCCAGGTTGCCGTGCCGTCGTCGTTCCAGTGCACGAAGCCGGGGTCGCCCATGCGGGCGCGCACTTCGGCCTGGGTCGTGATGCCCGGCTTCATTTCCTGCAGGTTGACATAGTCGCAGCCGGGCAGGACGGCAATGACGGCCGAGGCGGCGGCGGTGATCCAGGCGGAGAATTTCATGCGGACTCCTTGTGACAGGCGATCCAGTTTATGCCATTCCGGCCGGTTTGCGGCGCCAGCGCTGGTGAAGGAGGGCGGCCAGCCCGCCAAGCGAAAGCAGCCCGGCCATGCCGAGCGCCATGCTCAGGGTCGAGCCCCACAGTGCGGGGACGATGAGGGCCGCCGAGATACTGTTGAAACCCGACTGGAAGAATGTCTGGCAGGATGCGGCGAGGCCGCGCTGGGCAGGGAACGGATCGAGGGCAAAGAGGGTCAGGCTGGGCATGGCCAGCGACATGCCGGTGGTGTACACAAAGATGGGCAGGACGCTCCACGGCAGCCCGGGTGGCAGCGCCAGATTGAGGGTCAGGTTGAAAGCGGCGGCGCTGCCCATGACCAGGTAGCCGATCAGGACAGTCCGGCTCGGGGAAATCCGGCCGGCCAGCCTCCCGGATAACCCGGCGCCGCAGATCATGCCGAGCATGGCCGGCCCGAACAGCCAGAGAAAGCCGGTTTCCGGGACGCCAAGATGGGTCATCAGAAAGACCGGTGCCGACAGTACGTAGATGAAGAAGCCGCCGAAATTGAACGACACCGCGGCGCAGGCAAACAGGAAGGGCGGCGAGGTCATGACCTTCAGGTAGGTCGCGCCAAGGTAGGCCGGGCGCAGGGACTGGCGTTTTTCCGGGGGCAGCGTTTCGGGCAGCAGTTTCCAGCAGGCCAGCCACAATGCTGCGGTCGACACGACCAAAAAGGCAAAAACCGAACGCCAGCCGAACCAGCTTTGCAGCCAG
>PHCF01000045.1 GCA_002842145.1 Betaproteobacteria bacterium HGW-Betaproteobacteria-6
TCGAAAAGCAGCAGGATGCGCTGCCGATGCTCATCGCCCAGCGCCACGAAAATCCGGGACATCGCCTGCCATTCGGCCGGGATGGTTTGGGTGTAGTCGCTTTTCATATCGACAATCTTAGTTACATCGATATGTTGTGTCAATACAGTCTTACAGAGTTATTTCTCGTTCTCGCACCTATTTCCAAGTTCTCGAAGTTAATGATAAATGGACCACGCTTCGAGCATGATGACTCCGATGTGATACGCGGGAGTGATCTTTGCGCGGAAACTGGAGACGGGGCAATTCGTCGAGCGTCCAATCGATTCATGGTCAGACGTGGCGGGAGATTGGTGGCTAGCAATGCACGCTGATCGTTAATGCCTAGCCGGGTTTTTATGCCCCAAACTGGTTAGCCCGTGCAATGGAATGCCCCGGCCAAGTGCATTTTGCATGCAATTCACAAGCACATGATGGGGACGCCACTCGGGCGCCCGATTCAAGCAAAGAAAACAATTTATTGAAATTCATATATTGAACAGTTCTTTAGAAAATACATCCTAAAGAACCAGTTCAACTGGCACGTTGCATGCAATCTTCAAAGTGTTTTCACCACTCTGGAGATCGATATGAAACCCCAATTTACAACGCTTTCACGCTGGCTTTCGGCGCTCCCACTGGCCTTCGCTCTGCATGGCACTTTGCATGCAGAAACTGTCGCCAGATATGGCATTTCGATGGCCGACATTCCCTTGACGACAGGTCAGCCCGACCGTGGTGCCGGTGCCTATCAGTTCACCGGTCATACCCTGTACGACCCTCTGGTTGCCTGGGAAGCCAATGTCGGCAATCGTCCGGGCAAGCTCGTCCCAGGGTTGGCCAGCGAGTGGAAGGTTGATGCCAAGAACAACAAGAAGTGGGTCTTCACCTTGCGCAAGGGCGTCAAGTTCCACGACGGTTCTGAATTCAACGCCGACGCCGTGGTCTGGAACCTCGACAAGGTGTTGGCCGACAAGTCGCCGCAATTCGATGCCAAGCAAAGTGCTCAGGTTCGTCCCCGCATTCCGTCGATTGCTTCCTATCGCAAGGTTGGCGACTACGCGATCGAAATCACCACCAAGGAAATCGATGCACTGTTCCCCTACCAGTTGCCGTGGTTTCTGATTTCCAGCCCGACGCAATGGGAAAAGATGGGCAAGGACTGGAACAAGGTCGCCAGCAAGCCGTCCGGCACCGGCCCCTTCAAACTCGACAAGCTGGTGCCGCGCGAACGCGCCGACTTGGTCAAGAACACCGCCTACTGGGACAAGACCCGTATTGCCAAGACCGATCGCATCGTGCTGGTTCCGATCCCCGATGCGATGACCCGAGCCAATGCCCTGTTGAACGGACAGGTGGATATCGTTGAAACGCCGCCGCCCGACGTTCTGCCGCAATTGAAGGGGGCCGGTTTCAAGCTGGTGCAGAACGTCACGCCGCACGTCTGGCCGTATCACTTCTCGACCCTGCCGGGCTCGCCATGGACCGATGTCCGTGTGCGCAAGGCGGCGAACCTGGCCATCGACCGCAACGCCGTGGTCAGCTTGATGAGCGGGCTGGCGACCCCGGCCAAGGGGCAACTTGACCAGACCAGCCCATGGTTCGGCAAACCCGGCTTCAAGATCAGCTACGACTTGGCCGCTGCCCGCGCCCTGATGGCCGAGGCCGGCTACAGCCAGGCCAAGCCGCTCAAGGCCAAGGTGATCATCGCCCAGGGAGGCACCGGCCAGATGCTGTCACTCCCGATGAACGAGTTCATCCAGCAGAGCCTGGCCGAAGTCGGCATCCAGGTGACGTTCGAAGTCGTTGAACTGGAAAACCTCTACCTGCACTGGCGGAGCGGCGCCAAGGCTGACATGAATGGCGGCAAGGGTATCTCCGCGATCAATCTCGGCTACGTTACCGCCGACCCGTTCTACGCGCTGACCCGCTTTGCCGACAGCCGTTACGTCGCGCCGAACGGGGTGAACTGGGGTGGCTACAACAACCCCAAGGTGGATGCCGCGATCGATCTGATCCGCACGACCTTCGACACCAAGAAGCAGGATGGGCTGCTCTCCTTCGTGCATCAGTCCATGGTCGACGACGCGCTGATGCTGTGGGTAGTGCATGACGTCAATCCGCATGCCATCTCGCCCAAGGTCAAGGAATTCGTCCAAGCCCAGCACTGGTTCCAGGACCTGACCACCATCCGCATGTGATTCACCGGGCCGGGGTTCGCCCCGGCCATTCACCGGCCCCGGCCGGATTGAAGAAAGCGCCATATGTTTGCTTACATACTCAAGCGTCTGATCTACGCCATTCCCATCGCCTTGAGCGTGACCGTGGTTTCGTTCGTGCTGGTCTATCTGGCACCGGGAGATCCGCTCAACGCCATCGCACCGGCCGATGCGCCGGAAGAGGTTATCCTGGCCCTGAAGAGCGCCTACGGTCTCGACAAGCCGGTGCCGGTGCAATACGGTCTTTGGCTGCTGCGCGCCGTGCAGGGCGACCTTGGCACCTCGATCGCCTCCGGTCGCGCCGTCACCGCCGAAGTGCTGAGCGCCGTCAGCAACACGTTGCTACTCGCCGGCATGGCCGCGTTGGGCGGCGTGCTGATCGGATGCATTCTCGGGGCGCTGGCCGGCTACCGCCACGGCACCTGGATCGACCGCGTCGCCACGGTGATCTCGGTGATCGGCGTCAGCATTCCCCACTACTGGCTGGGCTTGGTGCTCACCATCATTTTCTCCATCTGGCTGACCTGGTTTCCGGCCATGGGCGCCGGCCCCGGCGGTTCCTCCGAATGGATGTGGGACTACGACCATATGCGCCATCTGGTGCTGCCGGCGCTGACCCTGTCGGTAATCCCGATGGGCATCATCACCCGTACCGTACGTGCCTTGGTCGCTGACATCCTGGAGCAGGAATTTGTCACCGCACTGCGTGCCCGTGGCCTGTCCGGTTTTGCCATCTTCCGCCACATCGCCAAGAACACCGCGCCGACCGTGCTCGCCGTCGCCGGCCTGCAGATTGGTTACCTGATGGGCGGCTCGATCCTCGTCGAAACCGTCTTCGCCTGGCCGGGTACCGGCTTCCTGCTCAATACCGCCATCTTCCAGCGCGACATCCCGCTGCTGCAGGGAACCATCCTGGTGCTGTGCATGTTTTTCGTCGTCCTCAATCTGCTGGTGGACATCCTGCAACCGCTGATTGACCCGCGCATGGGTCGCGGCTGACCGGAGATTATTCATGTCTGCTTCTCTCGAACTTTCCCTGCCGCTTGCCGATGTGGCTGCCCCAGCGCCCAGTCGCAGTTACTGGCTGGTCGTCTGGCGCCAGTTGCGGCGCGACCCCATGGCACTTGCTGCCGGCCTGATCCTGCTGATCATCGTCGGTGCCGCCGTCTTCGCCCCCTGGCTGGCCCCGGCTGACCCCTACAAGGCGAGCATGATCAAGCGTCTGCTACCGATTGGCAGCCCCGGCTTCCTGCTCGGCACCGACGAACTCGGCCGCGACATGCTCTCCCGCCTCATGCACGGCGGCCGCCTGTCGCTGCTCATGGGCGTCGTGCCGGTGCTCGCCGCTTTCGGCATCGGCACCGCGATCGGCCTGTTCGCCGGTTACATCGGCGGCAAGGTCAACATGATCATCATGCGCGTCCTCGACGTGTTCTACGCCTTTCCCTCGGTACTGCTCGCCGTGGCAATTTCCGGCGCGCTCGGCCCGGGCATGAGCAACAGCCTGCTGGCGCTGACCCTGGTCTTCGTGCCGCAGGTGGTACGGGTGGCGGAAAGCGTCACCACCCAGGTTCGCCAGCTCGATTACATCGAGGCGGCGCGAATGAGTGGTGCCAGCGCTTTCTCGATCATTCGCGTGCATGTGCTGGGCAATGTGCTGGGCCCGGTCTTCGTCTATGCCACGGGTCTGCTCAGCGTCAGCATGATCCTCGCGTCCGGCCTGTCCTTCCTCGGTCTCGGCGTCAAGCCGCCGGAGCCTGAATGGGGCCTGATGCTCAACACACTGCGCTCGGCAATCTACGTCAATCCCTGGATCGCGGCACTGCCTGGTGCCCTGATCTTCGTCACCTCAATCGCATTCAATCTGCTCGCAGATAGCGTGCGCTCGGCCATGGACATCCGTCGATGAATACCTCTTCCTATTTCCAGGCCCCGGTTCAGGACCGGGGCGGTCCAGCCCAGCCGCTGCTGGTTGTACGTGACCTGAAAAAGCACTTCCCGGTGCGCGGTGGGCCGCTTGAACGAACCAAAAAGTTTGTCCATGCCGTCGATGGCGTCAGCTTTTCGGTGCCCAAAGGCAAGACATTGGGGATCGTCGGCGAATCCGGCTGCGGGAAATCGACCACCGCCCGGCTGATTGCCCGGCTGATGTCGGCCGATGCAGGCAATATGGTATTCGATGGCGAGGGCGTCGATGAATTTGGCGGCATCCGACTCAAGGAATTCCGACGCAACCTGCAGATGGTTTTCCAGGACTCGTTCGCTTCCCTGAATCCCCGCCTGACCATCGCCGAAACGATCGCCTATGGCCCGCGCGTGCACGGCATGCCGGCGGCGGAAGCCATGCGCCAGGCGCATGAACTGCTGGCTCGCGTGGGCCTCGCACCCGAACAGTTCGCCAGTCGTTATCCGCACGAACTGTCCGGTGGCCAACGTCAACGGGTCAATATTGCCCGCGCCCTGGCCTTCGATCCGCGCCTGGTGATCCTCGACGAAGCTGTTGCGGCCCTCGATAAATCGGTGCAGGCGCAAGTGCTCAACCTGTTGCAGGAGCTCAAGGCCGAGCGTCAGCTGACCTACCTGTTCATCTCGCACGACCTGCACGTGGTGCATTACATCTCCGACTACGTGATGGTGATGTACCTCGGTCAGGTCGTCGAAACCGGACCGGTCGAACGTATCTACGGCCAGGCGGCTCACCCCTACACGCGGGCGCTGCTTTCCGCCGTCCCCTCGATGGACCCGGACAACCGGACCCTGGCCTCGCCGCTGGCTGGCGATCCGCCCAACCCGATTAATCCGCCCAGTGGCTGCCGATTCCACGATCGCTGCCCGCATGCGCATCCCGTCTGCGCGGACAAAGCCCCGGCACTGATCGGAATGCCTGGCGCGCCGGCGCATCAGGCAGCCTGCCATCTCAACGACCCGGCTTCGGGTCATCCCGCCGCCCTTTCGGAGATTCAGCCATGAGTACCCCCCTGGTTTCCCTGCAGGACCTGTCGGTGCAGTTTTTCGGCAGTAGAAACGCCTGCGCCCTGAATGCGGTCAACATTGAACTCGGCGCAGGCGAGGTGCTCGGCCTGCTTGGTGAGTCGGGCTCCGGCAAGAGCGTGACGCTACGCACCCTGCTGCGCCTGCACCCGGAACGGACGACCAGAATTCAGGGCCGGATGCTGGTCGATGGCCAGGACGTGCTGGCGCTCAGGGGCAGGGCGCTCGATTTCTATCGCGGCGGTACCGTCTCGATGGTTTTCCAGGAACCGGGCCTGGCTTTCGATCCGGTCTACACGATCGGCCAGCAGATTACCGAAGCCATTCGCGCCCACGAGGCGGTCGATGAGGCCTCAGCCCGCGCCCAGGCCTTGCAGATGCTCGAACGGGTACAGATCCCGCAGGCGAAGCGACGCTTCGATGCCTATCCGCACGAGCTGTCGGGCGGCATGCGGCAGCGGGCGATGATCGCCCTGGCGCTGGCCTGCAAACCGAAGCTGCTGCTGGCCGACGAGCCGACGACGGCGCTCGATGCCACGGTACAGATCCAGATCCTGCTCCTGTTGCGCGAACTGCAGCGCGAAACCGGCATGTCGGTGATCTTCGTGACGCACGACATTGCCGCCGCCGTGGAGGTAGCCGACCGCATCGCCGTCATGTATGCCGGACGCATCATCGAGCAGGGACCGGTTGGCCAGATCGTTCGTACGCCGCGTCATCCCTATACCGCCGGCCTGCTTGCCGCCACGGTCGGCACTGAGAACCGGGGCCAACCCCTGCTGGCGGTACCCGGTTCGCCACCCGATCTGGCGGCATTGCCACCTGGCTGCAGCTTCGCACCGCGCTGCGTGCACGCCAGCGAACGATGCCGACGCGAAGTGCCGCCCCTACAGTCGGTCGGAACGCAGGCGCTGGCTTGCTGGCATCCGATCACGCCGCTGGCGGAGGCTGCCTGATGAGCGTACTTTCCTTCGAAGCCGGCCGTGGCCGGGGCGGTCTGGCCGATGACGTCTGCCGCCGTATCGCCGATGAAATCGTCCTCGGCAACCTGGCGCCCGGTTCCCGTCTCGACGAAGTCAGCCTGGCTGCCCGTTTCAACGTCTCGCGGACGCCGGTGCGCGAGGCACTCAAGCAGCTCGCCATCATGGGCTTGGTCGATACCCGACCGAACCGCGGCTCGGTCGTTGCCGAGCTGACCGTCGACCAGCTCGACCAGATGTTCGAGGCGATCGGTGAGCTGGAGGCGGCCTGTGCCCGCCACGCAGCGCTGCGCATGACCGAGGAGGACCGCACTCGCATGCGTGAACTGCATGCCGAGGGCAGGGCTGCGATGCAGGCGGGCGACATCGATCGCTATGACGCTGCCAACCTGGAGTTGCACGCCACCATCATCCGCGGCTGCTACAACCCGGTGCTGATTGAACTGGCGACCAGCCTGCGCCATCGCGTTTCGCCTTTCCGCCGGACGCAGTTCCGCAATCTTGAGCGGATGGGCGAATCTTTCGAAGAGCATTCGGTGATCGTCGAAGCCATTCTTGCCCACGATGTCATCACCACCTACCGGGAGATGCGCTCGCATCTGCTTTCGGCTCGCAGCGCAACTAACCGTGTCGCGCCGGCCTGGGGTCTCCCATCCACCAGCAAACAAAACCTGAAGGGCGAATCGGCATGAAACCCATCCTCGCAACCCGGGGCGCAGTTGTCGCCTCCCATTCCCTTGCCTCCCAAGCGGGTCTCGACATTCTGCGCGATGGCGGCAACGCCATCGAGGCGACGATTGCCGTTGCCGCCACGCTGGCCGTGGTTTACCCCCATATGACAGGTATCGGCGGTGACGGCTTCTGGCTGATGCATGCGCCAGGCCAGCCGATGCGCTCGATCGATGCGTGTGGCGCCGCGGGGGCTGGTGTGACGCGCCAACTTTACGGCGATCTGACCAGCATTCCCTGGCGCGGCCCGCTGGCCGCCAATACGGTAGCCGGCACCCTCTCCGGCTGGGGCGCGGCCTATGAATTCAGCCGCCGCGAGTGGGGCGGTCGACTGCCTTTCGCCCGTCTATTGGAGAGTGCAATCCACTATGCCCGTGAAGGCTTCCCGGTTACCCACTGCCAGGAAGAGAACACGCGCAACAAACTCGCGGAACTACAGGCCCAGCCTGGCTTTGCCGACGCATTCCTGATTGATGGCCAGATCCCGACCTATGGTCAGCGGCACCGTTTTCCGGCCTTGGCAGCGACGCTCGAACAACTGGCGCGGGCCGGTGCCGACGATTTCTATCGCGGCGAATTGGCGCAGCAGATTGGCGCCGACCTTGCAGCCGTAGGCAGCCCCATCACGGCGGCCGATCTCGCCCGGCATCAGGCCGAAATCAAGGTGCCACTGGAGGTGCAACTGTCCTGTGGCAAGGTCTACAACATGGCACCACCGACCCAGGGCCTGGCTTCGCTGCTCATCCTCGGCATTTACGACCGTATCCGCCAGGAGGGCTGGAGTCCGGACAACGTGGAAGGGATTCATGCACTGGTCGAGGCAACCAAACAGGCCTTCATCGTGCGCGACAAGTACGTTACTGATCCGGCGGCGATGACGCTCAACCCGTCCAGCCTGCTCGGCGACTCGACCCTCTCCTCCCTGGCTGCCGCCGTGCCCTTCGACAAGGCGAGCCCGTGGCCGGCGCCAAACTCCGATGGCGACACGACCTGGATGGGTGTCGTCGATGCCGAAGGTCGCGCCGTGAGCATGATCCAGAGCATTTATTTCGAATTCGGCAGCGGCGTCGTCCTGCCTAGGACCGGCATCTGGTGGCAAAACCGCGGCTGCTCGTTCGATCTGCGGCAGGATCAGTTGCGCAGCCTGGCGCCGGGGCGCAAACCCTTTCATACGCTAAATCCGGCGATGGCACGGCTCGACGACGGCCGC
This sequence comes from Betaproteobacteria bacterium HGW-Betaproteobacteria-6, assembly GCA_002842145.1. GTDB lineage: Bacteria > Pseudomonadota > Gammaproteobacteria > Burkholderiales > Rhodocyclaceae > Azonexus. Next base: position 8,148 of record PHCF01000045.1, read on the forward strand.
CTGCTGGTCTACGGCACAATGGGCGGCGAAGGCCAGCCGCAGACGCAGGCAGCCGTCTTTTCACGCTATGTCTGGGGCGGCCACAACGTCCGTTCGGCGGTTGCCGCGCCGCGTTGGTTGTTGGGTCGGACCTGGGCGGAACAGAGCACGAGCTTGAAGCTGGAATCGCGCTATGCGCCGGAACTCATCGAAAAATTGCGGGCGCTGGGTCACCCGGTCGAAGTGGCTGGCGATTTTGACGAACGCATGGGCCACGCCGGGGCTCTGGTCCTGCATCCGGACGGCTGGATCGAGGGCGGCGAAGACCCGCGCAGCGATGGCTGCGTGGCGGCCTGGTAAGTATCCACGTCCGGACGTCATCGAATCCCAAAAAGGTCTAACAATATGAAATTCAAATTCGACTGGTTTCTCAAAGGCATGCTGGTCGCTGTTGCCTTGGCTTTCATCTGGCCATCGCCTGGCGCCAAGGGCGGTTTCCTCCACCCGGAGTTGCTCAACAAGATCGGTATTGCCTTGGTCTTCTTCCTCAACGGACTTGGCCTCTCGCTGACGTCGCTCAAGGATGGCGCATTGCGCTGGAAGGTGCATCTGCTGATCCAGGTCTGCACCTTCCTGGTCTTCCCTGTCCTCGGATGGGTGCTGCTAAAGACTACCGGAGGCTGGATGTCGACCGACCTGCAGACTGGATTTTTCTACCTCTGCGCCCTGCCATCGACCGTTTCATCGTCGGTTGCGCTGACGGTGGCGGCGCGCGGAAACGTGCCGGTGGCCGTCTTCAATGCCACCTTGTCGAGCCTGATCGGCGTCGTCCTGACGCCGTTCTGGATGGCCTGGATGCTCGGCAGCAGCGGAACCTCTTTTGCCCTTTGGCCGGTCATCGTCGACCTGTTGATCTGGCTGGTCTTGCCGTTGGTGCTCGGTCAATTGTCGCGTCCCCTTCTCGCCACTTGGGCCAGTCACAACAAGGCACGCATCCAGATCGTGGACCGGCTGACCATCCTGACCCTGGTTTATACCTCTTTCGCCGATACGGTGAAGGAAGGGGTCTGGTCCAATTACGGTCCGGTCATCCTGCTCGAGACCATTGTCGGCAGCACGCTCCTCTTCGTCATCGTACTGGCCCTGACCCGGCTGCTGGGACGTTTGCTCAACCTGCCGGTCGAAGACCGAATCGCTGCCGTCTTCTGCGGTTCGAAAAAGACGCTGGCATCCGGAGTCCCCATGGCACACCTGATTTTTGGCGCCAATCCAGCGCTCGGGCTGATTCTGATGCCGATCATGATTTACCACCCGTTGCAGCTGGCGGTCGGCGGCGTCTTGGCACAACGTTGGGCGGGAAGAACTGAACAGGACTAAACATGCGTGGCTGAACCAAGGTGAGTGCCATTTGACCGGCCCGGGCAGCGATTGACCGCCCCATTGTTGGCAGAGGCTTTCTGCAATTCAAATGTCAGCGGCGCCCGGATACGGCCTTACGCCTATGACTTGGGGGTGCCCCCCGGCCAACGCAGGCGTTCGCTTGCGTCGCAGAATATGGCCTCGATGGCCCGTTTTGCGAGACTTCAAGTGGAACAAGTAAAGATGGAAACCTTCTGTCTCAACTTGGCTGCGTCCGAAAATTGTCACCGTTAAGTTGCCTGCTCATTGCAATGCAACCTTGTGAATGGATCTCTGCCTAACGGGATTGAACGATTGCAGCAAGGAACGTTTATGCCGACTTCTCCGGGCCGTCCGCCCCTAGCGCCTGACACCCCGAATCCCAGGGATCCTGTCCATCACCCCCGTCAACCTGACCACCCTTTTCATGATGAACGTGAAGAAGAAGGGATCGAACCGGATGACGACGAAGATACCGGGGCAGACCCCTGGTGGATGTAGGGGGACGACCGCCCCCCGGCCGGTGCCGTGCTGACTTGTTCGCCGAATGGCTCAGCGCGTCTCGATCAAAATGTAGCCCCGGTTCTCGGCCACATCCCGGGTCCGCATGCCGCGGATCAATGTCGATACCGGCATCCAGACCCAGGGGTAATGGCTGGGATTGACGTCGAGGATGAGTACCGAGTCGGTCACCGCGTCGTAGGCGGCGAGGGGTGAGATGTGGCCGCCGCCGGCTTGGCCGACGGCAGCGCGTTGGTAATTGACGATGACGACGTCGCCGGGGCGTTTGAGGTTGTCGATCAGATCCCGCCGGATATCGGCCTCGACGCTCTGCGCCTCGACGATGACCAGACGCGTGACGAGGTTGTGGGCCTTGAGCAGTTCGTCGAGCTGGCGGATCTGGTAGCCACCATCGCGCACGACCTTGCCGTCGACGGTGGATGGCTCGCCGAAGACTTGGGCGCGCGTTTTTTTGCCGGTGGCGATGACACTTTCCTGGGTGTACCGGGGCACGGTCAGCTGCAGGCTTTTGGGCAGGTAGCGTTCATCTTCCGGACGCAGGCGGCTGCGATCGCGGGGCACCGCTATGGCCGACGGGCGCAGGGTGTTGAGGACGATGGCGGCGGTGGTCGGGCCGCAGAAGGCGATGGTGGCCTGGGCTTCGAACTGGTTGGCGAGCGGGGCGAAGTCGGTTTTTGCCGTGCTCCGCGCCAAACGCTCAAAACCCTCCGTCGAGGCGAAGGGGACCAGGGGCTGGACTAGCGGCGTGGCGTCGGCGCGGGCGAGCGCGCTAGCGCCGAGCAGACTGGCCATGAGCAGCACGCTGGCCATGCGGCCGGGGTTTGACATCGATCTCTCCAGCGAACGGGGAAAGCCATTTTAACGCCCGATGCAACGCGAACGGGATGGCGTCAAAGCGTGTCAAAATGGTCCATCCCCAACCGCCAGGGCGGGCTTGCGCCGCGTCATGCCGCAAGCCGTGCCGAACCACCATGAAACCTTCACGCTCCGAATTTCTCGATCTGCCCGACGTCCGTCTGCACATCCGGCGCTGGGGCGATCCCGATGCGCCGATGCTCTTCCTGCTGCATGGCTGGATGGACGTTTCGGCCTCTTTCCAGTTCGTCGTCGATGAACTGGCCCGGGACTGGAACATCGTCGCCCCCGACTGGCGCGGTTTCGGGCAATCGGAATGGCTGAGCCGGCCCTATTTTTTCGCCGAGCACATCGGCGACCTGGAGGCCATCGTCGACCGCTATGCGCCGGCGGGCAAGGTCAGGCTGGTCGGCCACAGCATGGGTGGCATTCTGTCCTGCCTCTATGCCGGCATTCGGCCCGAGCGCGTTGACCGTGTCGTGTCGCTGGAGGGTTTCGGCATTGCGCCGACGACGCCGGAGATGGCGCCGGAGCGTTACCAGCAGTGGCTGGGCGCCCTCAGGAAGCCGCCGCGCATGCACGCCTACGCCGACCGCATGGCCTTTGCCCGCCGGCTGCTGCACAGCGACCGCTTTTTGACGGCCGAGCGGGCCGAGTTTCTGGCCAAGCATCTGGCCCGCGTCGGCGATGGCGAAAACCGGGCCGGCCTGCGTCATCACGGCATCATCTGGAATGGCGACCCGTGGCACAAGGCGCCGGCGCCGTACTTGTTCCGGCTCGAGGAATCAATGGCGATCTGGAAGCAGATCACCTGCCCGGTGCTCTGGGTGGCCGGCCGGCAGTCGTGGGTCATCCGCGATTTCGGGCAGCGGCCGGGCGACTGGGAGGCGCGCCGGGCGTGCTTTGCCAATGTGCGCGAGGAATGGGTCGATCAGGCCGACCACATGTTGCACCACGATCAGCCGGCCGAGGTGGCGCGGATTGTCGAGGCGTTTATTGGCTGATTTGGCCGATTGCTACGGTCAACCGGGGAAAAGGGCCAAAAATGAAAAAAGCCGGGAAACCCCGGCTTTGCTGAGCGTCACTTTTCTTAATCGTGGTAAGCCGTCTTCGAGGCCAGCTTGGCGGCCATGAAGCAGGCCAGGCCAAGAATAACCACGGTGAAAGTGATGCCGACGTAAGAGAGTTCGTCCATTTTTATAGCCTCTGTTTAGGTTGGGTCAGTTTGCAAAACAGGCTGTAAGACAACGCGCACGGCAAAAGTTCCCGGCTGACGAAATTTTTTTGTGCGATGCACAAGGCCCGGTGGACGACACCGTGCCTAGTCTTTTTGCGGCTGGAAAAATCAGCGGCCGATGGCCCCGCCCGGCGCCGCGCGCAGGTATTGATTGGGCCAGACACTGGCCTGCCGCAGCTCCTGCGCCGCCTGCAACGGCCAGTACGGATTGCGCAGGATTTCGCGGCCGATCAGCACCATGTCGGCCTGACCGCTGCGCACGATGTGGTCGGCCTGCACCGCCGAGGTGATCAAGCCGACTGCCGCGGTGGGCAAGCCCGCCTCGCTGCGCACGCGGGCGGCGAATTCGGTCTGGAAGCCCGGACCCACCGGAATTTTGGCAGTCGACACCAAACCGGCCGTCGAGATATCGGCCAGATCGACGCCAAGCGCCTTGAGGTGGCGACACAGCTCGACCGTTTCGTCGGCCGTCCAGCCGCCTTCGACCCAGTCGGTTGCCGACAGGCGGATGAGCAGCGGCAGCTTGTCCGGCCAGACGGCGCGCACGGCGCTGACGACCTCGCTCAACAGGCGGCTGCGGTTGTCGAAACTGCCGCCGTAGGCATCGCTGCGCTGGTTCGACAGCGGCGACAGGAACTGGTGCAGCAGGTAACCGTGGGCGGCGTGCAGTTCGATGGCCTGAAACCCGGCGACGACAGCCCGTTTGGCCGCGGCGACGAAGGCGGCAACGATCCCGGCGATCTCGTCGAGCGACAACGCATGCGGCGCCACGTAGCCTTCGCCGAACGGCACCGCCGAGGGCGCCACCGACTGCCAGCCGCCTTCATCGGCGCGCAAGGTTCGCTGTTCGCCCCAGCCCAGCCCGACGCTCGCCTTGCGCCCGGCGTGGGCGAGCTGGATGGCCGGCACGCACCCCTGTTCGCGGGCCAGACGGGCGATCTTCGCCAGCGGCGCGATCTGTTCGTCGTTCCACAGGCCGAGGTCGCCCGGACTGATCCGCCCGGCTGCCGTGACCGCCGTCGCTTCGAGAATCAGGAGACCGGCGCCGCCGATGGCACGGCTGCCGTAATGGATGAAATGCCACTCGCCGGCCATGCCGTCCGTTGCCGAGTACTGGCACATCGGCGGGATGCCGATGCGGTTCTTGAGGGTGATGTCGCGCAGCGCCAGGGGTTCGAACAGGTGCGTCATGATTTCAATTTTGGGCAAAAATTCCGGTTGACCGTAGCAGTCTGAAAAACAGGCCGCTTTACTCGCCGCGCGCCCGACGGACGGTGATCGATTCACCGCCGACACCCCAGTTGTCGGTATCGACTTCATCGATGACGACGACCGTGGTTTTCGGGTTCTTGCCGAGGACATCGACGAGCAGTTGCGTCGTCCCGGCGATCAGGCGCGCCTTCTGTTCCGGCGTCGCCCCCTCGCGGGTGATCTTGATATTGACGTAGGGCATCGGCCGCTTCCTTAACGATTCACATCGACGACGACCCGGCCGCGCACCTTGCCGTCCATCAGTTGCGCCGCCGTCGGAATGGCTTCGGCCAGCGAGACTTCATGGGTGATCAGGCCGAGCTTGGCGACGTCGAGGTCGGTGCCCAGACGCTGCCAGGCCACCAGCCGCTCCGGCCGCGGGCACATCACGCTGTCGATGCCGACCAGCGTCACGCCGCGCAGGATGAAGGGCGCCACCGACGACGGGAAATCCATGCCGCCGGCCAGACCGCAAGCCGTGACGACGCCGCGATATTTCGTCGTCGCGCAGATGTTGGCCAGCGTGTGCGAGCCGACGACATCGACCGCCCCGGCCCAGCGTTCCTTGCCGAGCGGCTTGCCGGGCGCTGAAAACGCGCTGCGATCCAGCACCTCGGCCGCCCCGAGTTGCTTGAGGTAATCGGTTTCTTCCGGCCGGCCGCTGACGGCCACCACCGTGTAGCCGAGCTTGGCCAGCACGGCAATCGCCACGCTGCCCACGCCGCCCGCCGCGCCGGTGACGACGATCTCGCCGTCGGCCGGCTTGACGCCCTGGCGCTCCAGCGCCAGCACGCAAAGCATGGCGGTGTAGCCGGCGGTGCCGATGGCGACGGCCTGTTTTTCGGAGAACGCCGCCGGCAGTGGCACCAGCCAGTCGCCCTTGAGCCGCGCCTTCTGAGCCAGCCCGCCCCAGTGCGTTTCGCCAACGCCCCAGCCGTTGAGGACGACGCGGTCGCCGACCTGGGTGCCGGCATGACTGCTCGCCTCGACCGTGCCGGCAATGTCGATGCCCGGGACCATCGGAAACTTGCGGACAACCGGTCCCTTGCCGGTGATCGCCAGCCCGTCCTTGTAGTTCAGCGACGAATAATCGACGCGCACCGTCACGTCGCCTTCCGGCAACTGGCTGTCGGCTATGTCCTGCACCGACGCGCGGTAGCCGGCGTCATCCTTCTCGATCAGAATTCCCTTGAACATGTCCGGTCTCCGTTTCAGTTCTGCATGCTGGGTTCGAGCGCCAGCGTGGCGTCCCGCTTTTCAACAAATTTCAGTATAACCAAGAGCACCACACCAACCACCATGACGCCGGCCGCGATGGTCAGGCCGATCGAATAGTTGCCGAGCCGTGTCGCCAGCCAGCCGACGATGGCCGGCCCGACGATCTGCGCGACACCGTAAGAGAGCGTCATCTTGCCCATCATCTTGGCCGGCTTGGTCGGGTAATAGCGCCCGGCCATGGTCAGTACCAGACTAACCATGCCGATGAAGGTTCCGCCAAAAAGCAGCGCGCCGAACAGGGTGGCGTAGAGTCCGCCGACCGCCACCGGCATGATGATGCCGACGATCTGCAGCACGGCGGCGAGGATCAGGGCATTGATGTCGCCGGTGTAGCGGGCGATGAGGTCCCAGTTGAAGGCGGCCGGCGTCGCCGCCAGGCCGATGGCCAGGAAGGCGAGCGCCCCCTGCCCGGCCAGCCCGGGCAGGCCGTCGACGATGGCGACGATGAAGGTGGCGCTGATCACGTAACCGAAACCGGCGCAGAAATACGCCGCCATGAAGATGCGCAGGAACAGCGGGCTGGGCGGGTTGTCGTGCATCGGCGCGCCGCTCTTGGTGACCGTGCTGGTGTCGGGCGCCGGCAACCAGGCGAGCGCCGGCACGATCAACACGCAGGCGATGGCCGAAAAGGCGAACCACTGTTCGCGCCAGTCCAGCCAGCCGTTGGTCAGCCACACGGCAATCGAACAGCCGGCGATACCGAGCCCGATGCCGCCGAAATGGATGCCGAGTTCCGGCCGATGGTTGTGGCGAATCAGCCAGTTGAGGATGAGCCCGGTGCCGAGGAGCATGCCGGCGGCGCTGGACAGCCCGGCGATGAAGCGCGAGGCCATCCACAGCCAGGGGTCAGCGGTCAGCCCCATCATGATCGTGCTCAGGATGGCAACCACCGTGCCGATTCGGTACAGCCGGTCCTTGAGCACCAGATCGCTGATCAGCGAGGCGATCAGCGCCCCGCTCAGGTAGCCGGCGTAATTGAATGCGGCCAGCCAGCCGGCTTCCGCCAGGCCCAGCCCGGCCTGTTGCTGCATGATGGGCAACAGCGGCGTGTAGGCGAAACGGGCCACACCGAAGGTCAGCAGCAGGCTGAAAATCCCGGCGCCCAGCACCTTGAAGCGTTCTCTCTGTGAGCTCATGGGATGTTCCCTTTGTTATTGATAGGCGAACAATAAACAGAGTAAAGTATCAACTCAAATGATTTGTTTTGAACAAACCATTCTTATTTAGAGATATATCATGGAACTCGTCGCCCTTCGCACCTTTCAGGCCGTCGTCGAAGAAGGCGGCATCCTCGCCGCCTCGCGCAAGCTCAACACCGTCCAGTCCAATGTCACCGGGCGCATCCGGCGCCTGGAAGAAGAGCTTGGCGCCGAACTGTTCTTCCGCAAGGGCCGCGGACTTGAACTCGCGCCGTCGGGCAAGGTGCTCCTCGACTACGCGCGCCGGATGCTCATGCTCGAACGGCAGACGGCGAGCGCCGTCCGGCAGGTCGGCGAAAGCGCCGGCGAACTGCGCATTGGTGCCATGGAGACCTTCGCCGCCCTGCACCTGCCGGGCGCCCTGAAGGCCGTGCGGGCCGAACATCCCGGCCTCGAACTGCGGGTGACGACCGACACCACCAGCACCTTGATCGGCAAGGTGCTCGACCACAAGCTCGACTGCGCCTTCGTCGCCGGCCCGGTGATCCACCCCGACCTGCAATTCGACCAACTGGTCACTGAAGAATTGGTCCAGGTGCACGCCGCCGGCACCGACCCGGTGCTGTTGCCGCTCATTCTCTTCCGCGAAGGCTGCGCCTACCGCACGCGCGCCATCGCCTGGCAACGCGCCCAGGGCCACGCCGTCGCCGACGCCATGGAATTCGGCACGCTCGAAGGCATCCTCGGCTGCATCGCCGTCGGCCTCGGCTGGACGCTGATGCCCCGTCGCGTCGTCGAGCAGTCGAGCCATGCGGCTGACCTGGTCATCGAAACGGTGCCCGATGAATTCAGCCGGATCCCGACCGGCATGATCCACCTGCGCGAAGCCGCACCGATGGCCGCCCTGAAAACCTTGTGCGACGGCATCACCGCCTCGGCCAACCGCGTCAGGACTTGAGGAGTTCCTCTCTGGAACCGAGCCAGCGTTTGAGATGGCGTTCGGCCAGTTCGAGGTGCCCGGTGAGCATTTCCTCGGCCACGTCGCGGGCCATTTCGACGAGATCGGCATCCATTTCCAGATCGGCGTAACGCAATAGCGGCACCCCGCTCTGCCGGGCGCCGACGAACTCGCCCGGCCCACGAATCTGCAGATCCTGACGGGCGATCTCGAAGCCGTCGGTGTTCTCGAAAATGATCTTCAGGCGCTGGCGGGCGATCTCGCCGAGCGGCCCTGCATAGATCAGCACACAGCTCGATTCGTACTGGCCGCGCCCGACCCGTCCGCGCAACTGGTGCAACTGCGACAGCCCGAAACGCTCGGCATGCTCGATGACCATCAGGCTGGCATTCGGCACATCGACGCCAACTTCGATAACCGTCGTCGCCACCAGCACATCGATCTCACCGGCGGCGAAAGCGGCCATCACCGCCTGCTTTTCATCAGCCTTAAGCCGGCCATGCACCAATCCCACGGTCAACCGGAAATTTTCGCCAAAATCGGAAAATCGCTGGACGAGGGATTCGTAGGTTTCCTGCGCTGTCTGCAACTGCAACGCTTCCGACTCTTCGATCAGCGGACAGACCCAGTAAGCCTGCCGGCCTTCCTCGACATGCTTTTTCACAAAGCCGACCACATCATCGCGCCGGTTGTCGGCGACCAGCCGCGTCTTGATCGGCGTCCGGCCCGGTGGCAGTTCGTCGAGGACGGTGACGTCGAGATCGGCGTAATAGCTCATGGCCAGCGTGCGCGGAATCGGTGTCGCCGACATCATGAGCTGATGCGGGTTGTCGCCCTTCTTGCGCAGGGCGAGGCGTTGGGCGACGCCGAAGCGGTGCTGTTCATCGACGATGGCCAGCCCGAGCCTGGCGAAATCGACGCCATCCTGGATCAGCGCGTGCGTGCCGACGACCAGTTGCGCCTCGGCCGCCGTCGCCGCCAGTTGCTCGCGCTTGGCCTTGGTCTTCAGGCTGCCCGACAGCCAGGCCACCTTGACCCCGAGCGGTTCCAGCCAGTCCTTCAATTTCAGATAATGCTGCTCGGCGAGAATTTCCGTCGGCGCCATGAAGGCCGCCTGCCAGCCAGCCGAAATCGCCTGACACGCGGCCAGCGCCGCAACGATGGTCTTGCCGGCACCGACATCGCCTTGCAGCAAACGCTGCATCGGATAAGGCTGGGCCAGATCGCCGCCGATCTCGGCCATTGCCCTCACCTGCGCGCCAGTCAGGCCGAAAGGCAGGCTATCCAGCAGGCGCGCCCCGAGATCATCGCGTGCCACGAGCACCGGCGCCCCCTGCTCGCGGCGAGCCAGATAGGCACGGCGCAGCGACAGTTGCTGGGCCAGCACCTCGTCAAATTTGACGCGCCGCCAGGCCGGGTGATTGCGCGCGTGCAGCGTATCGAGATCGGTGCCAGGTGGCGGCGTATGCAGAAAGCGCAGGCTGCGCGCCAGACCGGGCAGCTTCAGGCGCTGGCGCAGTTCCTCGGGCAGCGTTTCGGACAGGTCGCCGACCGCCAGCGCCTTGCCGATCAGCTTTTGCAGCGCCGAATTGGCCAGGCCGGCGGTCGTCGGGTAAATCGGCGTCAATTCGGCCGGCAGTGGCTCGTCGTCGCCGACCTTGCGAAAACGCGGGTGCACCATCTCGGCGCCGAAGAAGCCACCGCGTACTTCGCCAAAGGCCCGGATGCGCGAACCTTCGCTGAGCGCCGCCTGCTGGTTCGGATAAAAGCTGAAAAAGCGCAGCGTAATCTCGCCGCTCTCATCCGCCGCCCGCACAATCATCTGCCGACGCGGCCGGAACTGGATTTCGTTGCTGTGCACGACGACTTCAATCTGCACCGGCTCGCCACCGAAGGCGCGATTGACTGGCGTAATCCGCGTTTCGTCCTCGTAGCGCAGCGGCAGATGGACCAGCAAATCGGCCTCGCAATGGAGGCCGATCTTGGCAAGCTTCTTCTGCAACGCCTCGGAGGCGCGAATAGGCGGAGAAGCCGGGGCTGACGCCCCCGCTGTCGTCATCGGGCCTTGATTAGCCGACGAACATCACCGCATCGGCCTCAACCAGGGCGCCACGCGGCAGTTCCTTGACGCCGACGGCAGCCCGGGCCGGGAACGGCTCGCTGAAATACTTGGCCATCGTTTCGTTAACCTTGGCAAAGTTGGCCAGATCGGTCAGGAAAACGTTGAGCTTGACGACGTCGGCCAGCGAACCGCCAGCAGCTTCGGCCACAGCCTTCAGATTGTCGAAAACGCGAACGATTTGCGCGTCGATCCCGTCTACCATTTGCATGGAAGCCGGATCGAGCCCGATCTGCCCG
>PHCF01000046.1 GCA_002842145.1 Betaproteobacteria bacterium HGW-Betaproteobacteria-6
GTGCCTCCTAGTTACCTATCAATGTTTAAGAAAACTGGCCGTCGGAACGGCAGCACGACAAAAGTAGCATACCTTTTTGAATAAGTGTTGCCCCTAGAGTGCCTATTTGCAGGGGATAGCGTGAATATTTGCATTATTCATACGCGAAACAGCCTTTTCGAGACGCAAAAAAACAACCCCAGCACGCGGCCGGGGTTTTCTGAAGCGATCGGCAAGCGGACTATTTGGCCGCCGCAGGCGCCTCTTCCTTGACGGGCTCGGCCGGCTTTTCTCCATGCGAGATTGCCACCGCACCATCGTTCTGCTTGCCAATGTGCTGGTCAATTGCCGGCAATTGGTGGGCGATACCCTTGTGGCAGTCGATGCAGGTCTTGCCGTCGATGAACGCTTGCGGATGCATGCGGGCCGCCCGGTTACCCTGCTCGGTATAGTCCATGTAGTCGTAGCGATGGCAATTCCGACACTCCTGAGAGTCGTTCGCCTTCATGCGCCGCCATTCGTTCTGGGCGAGTTGGGCGCGTTTGGCATTGAATTTTTCGGGCGTGTCGATGGTGCCCAGAATCTTGTGCAGCACTTCGTTGGACGCCTGGATCTTGCGGATCATCTTCGGGCCCCATTCCTTGGGCACGTGGCAATCCGGACAGGTGGCACGAACCCCGGTGCGGTTGGTGTAGTGCACGGTGTTCTGATACTCGCGGAAGACGTTTTCCTCCATTTCGTGACAGGAGATACAGAACGATTCCTTGTTGGTCGATTCGAGCGCCCAGTTGAAGCCGCCCCAGAAAACGACACCTGCTGCAAACAGGCCGAATACGGTGACCAGCCCGATGCGCTTGACCCATGCAGGCGTGAATTTATCCAGACTCATCATTCTCCCCTCTTGGTAGCCGGCTTATAGGTATTGGCGACGAGCGGCTTGGCGTCGAACTGCGGCACGTGGCACTGCATGCAGAAATAGCGGCGCGCCGAAATGTTCGCCTGCTTCTTGTCTTCGCGGTCAAGATAGTGCGACTTGGCGACCTTGGTTGCCCCTGTTTCCTCGGCCCGCTCTTTCGAGTGACAGTCCATGCACTTGTTGAAATTCTGCGTGATGTTGTAACCCTTGATGCTGTGCGGAATCAGCGGTGGCTGTTTCTGAAAGTTGCGGGGAATGGCGGTCTGATCTTTCTCCGGCCGGTACATATCGACCTTGGCATTCCCGTTGATCGACTCGATGCCGATCTCATTCACTCGCAATTCCTGCGCGCTGACGCCGCCAACTCCCCCCAGGAGCATGCCGGCGGCCAGGGCCAGAGCAGTGATCAATCTCATATTCGTTACCTCCGATGGGCGAATGGAGACGAGACCCCATTCGCTTTTTGGCTCATTTTTCCGGTTGACCGTAGGATCAGCCGTTTCTTTGCTGGGCGTTTCAGGCCCGGGTCACCTTGACGGCGCACTTCTTGTAATCCGTTTCCTTGGAAATCGGGCAGGTCGCGTCGAGCGTCAGCTTGTTGACCAGGCGACCGGCATCGAAGAACGGAATGAAGACGAGGCCACGCGGCGGTTTGTTGCGGCCGCGGGTTTCGACGCGCAGCTGGATTTCACCGCGCCGCGAGGCCACCTTGACCACCATGCCGCGCTGCATGCCACGGGCCTTGGCATCGTCCGGGTGCATGAAGACGACGGCGTCCGGGAAGGCTTTGTACAGCTCGGGAACGCGGCGCGTCATGGTACCGGTATGCCAGTGCTCAAGAACCCGACCGGTGGACAGCCAGAGGTCGAACTCCTTGTCCGGTGACTCGGCTGCCGGCTGGTAGGGCAGCGCGAAGATGACTGCCTTGCCGTCCTTGTGACCGTAGAACTTAACGCCCTCGCCCTTCTTGACGTAGGAATCGTAGCCTTCACGGAAGCGCCACAGGGTTTCCTTGCCGCCAACGACCGGCCAGCGCAGGCCGCGGGCCTGATGGTAGGCATCAAACGGGGCCAGGTCATGACCGTGGCCGCGACCGAAGGAGGCATATTCTTCAAACAAGCCCTTCTGGACGTAGAAACCGAAGTGCTTGGACTCGTCATTGTCGAAGCCTTCGGCGGTTTCGCTCAATTTGTACTTGTTGACCACGCCGTTGGCGTAGAGCACGTCGAACAGCGTCTTCCCTTTGAGCTTCGGCGCCTTGGCGACCAGGTCGGCCGGCCATACGTCCTCGACCTTGAAGCGCTTGGCAAATTCCATGACCTGCCAGACGTCGGAACGAGCCTCGCCCGGCGCCTTGACCTGCTGGCGCCAGAACTGGGTACGCCGCTCGGCATTGCCGTAGGCGCCCTCCTTCTCGACCCACATCGCAGTCGGCAGGATGAGGTCGGCGGCCATCGCCGACACCGTCGGATAGGGATCGGAAACGACGATGAAGTTTTCCGGCTTGCGCCAGCCCGGGTAAAGCTCTTCGTTGATGTTCGGCCCGGCCTGCATGTTGTTGTTGCACTGCTGCCAGTAGAAATTGACCTTGCCGTCCTTGAGCGCCCGCGCCATCGCCACGGCGTGGAAACCGGGCTTGGGAGGAATGGTGCCATCCGGCAGTTGCCAGAGCGCCTCGGAAAGCTTGCGGTGCTCCGGATTCATCACGACCATATCTGCCGGCAGGCGATGGGCAAAGGTACCGACTTCGCGCGCCGTACCGCAGGCCGATGGTTGTCCGGTCAGCGAGAATGGGCTGTTGCCCGGCTCGGAAATCTTGCCGGTCAGCAGGTGGATGTTGTAGACAAGATTGTTTGCCCAGGTACCGCGCGTATGCTGGTTGAAACCCATGGTCCAGAACGAGGTCACCTTGATCTTCGGGTCGGCATACAGCGCGGCCAGCTCGTTCAGCTGAGCGACCGGCACGCCGGACAACTTGGAAACCTTCTCGGCGGTGTATTCCGAAACGAACTTCTTGTACTCGTCAAAGGTGATCGCCTCAGACTTGCCGGTATTGCCTTTCGGCTTGCCATCGGCACCAGGATAACCGTTGCTCGTCGCATCCTTTTCCAGCGCATGGGTCGGACGCAGGCCGTAGCCGATGTCGGTCGCGCTCTTCTTGAAGTTGATGTTCTTGTCGATGAAGGCCTGGTTTACCTTGCCGTTCTGAATGATGTAGTTGGCGATGAAATTCAGAATAGCCAGGTCAGTCTGCGGCGTGAATATCATCGGGATGTCGGCCAACTCGTAGGAGCGGTGCTCGAAGGTCGACAACACGGCGACCTTGACGCCCTTGTTCGAGAGCTTGCGGTCGGTGATGCGCGTCCACAGGATCGGGTGCATCTCGGCCATGTTCGAGCCCCACAGCACGAAGGCATCAGCATGCTCGATGTCATCGTAGCAACCCATCGGCTCGTCGATGCCAAATGTACGCATGAAGCCGGCAACGGCCGAGGCCATGCAGTGACGGGCATTCGGGTCGATATTGTTGGTACGGAAGCCGGCTTTCATGAGCTTGGCGGCCGCATAGCCTTCCCACACCGTCCACTGCCCCGAACCGAACATGGCCAGACCGTCCGGCCCCTTGGCCTTGAGCGTCGCCCGGACCTTCTCTTCCATGATGTCGAAGGCCTGCTTCCACGAGATCGGTGCGAACTCGCCGTTCTTGTCGTACTTGCCATCCGTCATGCGCAGCAGCGGCGTCTTCAGACGATCGGCGCCGTACATGATCTTGGACAGAAAATAGCCCTTGATGCAATTCAGGCCGCGGTTGACTGGCGCATCGGGGTCGCCCTGGGTGGCCACGACGCGGCCCTCCTGTGTGCCCACCAGCACCCCGCAACCCGTGCCGCAGAAACGGCAGGCAGCCTTGTCCCAGCGGATCTTTTCCGCCCCCTGGGCGACGGCCGTACCGGGCGCCGACAACCCTGCCGCTGACATGGCCGCCGCAGCTGCGTTGGCCTTGATGAAATCGCGTCGATTAAGCTTCACGCCTTTACCTCCTCGGTATCTTCAGTTTCTTCGTCGCTGTATTGATAGACCATGGCCACCGATGCGACGCCGGGTATTCCATGCAGGGCCACATATTTATCTGCAGCCGAATTGATGTTGTCATCCTCCAGAGTGACGACCACCTTACCCTCCGGACTCCGGGCATGAATTTCCACTCCGGGCATCAGGAGCAAGGCTTCGCACGCCTCGTAAAGGCGCTCTGGAGCGACGTACATAATTGCGCTGGAAATATTCATCCGGCCGGTCTCCTCAAGCTTCGGCGACCCAATGCCGCCTCGGAATGCACTGTTCCCGATACGGCGGAGTATTTAATTGATATGTATCAATTTCATTCTGTCGGGGGGGCGCCACTAGTTCCAATGGAAAACGCAAACTAGTACGTTTGGACTAGTAACCCCCCCACCCCCCCAAAAAATAGCGACAGCCTATCGCCAGTATTTGATCAATCAATTGGATTGATCAACGAAGCATCCCTAACATGGCGTTGTGTTCAATTTCAAACACCCACTCAGGAGAAAACGATGTCGCTTATCAACACCCAGGTTCAACCGTTCAAGGCCCAGGCTTTCCACAACGGCAAGTTCATCGAAGTCACCGACGCCAGCCTCAAGGGCAAGTGGTCGGTCATGATCTTCATGCCGGCTGCCTTCACCTTCAACTGCCCGACCGAAATTGAAGACGCTGCCAACAACTACGCCGAATTCCAGAAGGCTGGCGCCGAGGTCTACATCGTCACGACCGACACGCATTTCTCGCACAAGGTCTGGCATGAAACCTCCCCGGCCGTCGGCAAGGCCCAGTTCCCGCTAGTCGGCGACCCGACGCACGCTCTGACCAACGCCTTCGGCGTGCATATCCCGGAAGAAGGCCTTGCCCTGCGCGGCACCTTCGTCATCAACCCGGACGGCGTCATCAAGACCGTTGAAATCCACTCCAACGAAATCGCCCGTGACGTCTCCGAGACCCTGCGCAAACTGAAGGCCGCCCAATACACCGCCGCCCACCCGAACGAAGTCTGCCCGGCCAAGTGGAAGGAAGGCGAAAAGACGCTGGCTCCGTCGCTGGACCTGGTTGGCAAGATCTAAGTCGTTAGCAGCAAACAGGATCGGGCGGCACACGCCGCTCGATCATTTGGATTTCAGCGCTTTTTCCCGGTTGACCGTAGCAATCGCAAAAAACCAGTGAAATTCAGCACTTGGGAGAACAACATGCTCGACAGCAACATCAAAGCCCAGCTCGCGGCCTATCTCGAAAAACTGCAACGCCCGATCGAACTCGTCGCCTCGCTTGACGACAGCGCCAAGGCCCAGGAAATGCGCGGCCTGCTCATCGACATCGCCGAACTCTCGGCCAAGGTCAGCCTGCGCGAAGATGGCAAGGCCGCCCTGCGCCCCTCCTTCGCCGTCGGCCTGCCCGGCGAAACGCCGCGCATCACCTTCGCCGGCATCCCGATGGGTCACGAATTCACCTCGCTGGTCCTCGCCCTGTTGCAGACCGGCGGCCATCCGCCCAAGGTCGAACAAGCCGTCATTGACCAGATCAAGGCCCTGCCCGGCACTTTCAATTTCGAGACCTACATCTCGCTGTCCTGCCACAACTGCCCGGACGTCGTGCAAGCGCTCAACCTCATGGCTGTCCTCAACCCCGGAGTGACCAGCACGATGATCGACGGCGCCATGTTCCAGGACGTGGTCAACGCACGCCAGATCATGGCCGTGCCGACCACCTACCTGAACGGTGAAGAATTCGGTGCCGGCCGGATGCTCATCGAGGAAATCCTTGCCAAGGTCGACACCGGCGCGGCCGCCCGCGCCGCCGAGGCACTCGGCCAGAAGGACGCCTTCGACGTCCTCGTCGTCGGCGGCGGACCGGCCGGCGCAGCTGCCGCCGTCTACGCCGCTCGCAAAGGCATCCGCACCGGCATCGTGGCCGAGCGCTTCGGCGGTCAGGTCATGGACACGCTAGGCATCGAGAACTTCATCTCGGTCAGCCATACAGAGGGACCGAAGCTAGTCGCCGCGCTGGAACAGCACGTCAAGGACTATGAAGTCGACATCATGACCCTGCAACGCGCGGCCAAACTCGTGCCAGCCAGCGAAGCCGGCGGCTTGGTCGAGATCCGGCTCGAAAACGGCGCCTCGCTCAAATCGAAATCCGTCATCCTCGCCACCGGCGCCCGCTGGCGCGAAATGAACGTGCCGGGAGAACAGGAATACAAGGCCAAGGGCGTCTGCTTCTGCCCGCACTGCGACGGCCCGCTGTTCAAGGGCAAGCGCGTTGCCGTCATCGGCGGCGGCAACTCCGGCGTCGAAGCCGCCATCGACCTCGCCGGCATCGTTGCCCACGTCACCCTGCTCGAATTCGCCGACACCTTGCGCGCCGATGCCGTCCTGCAGAAAAAGCTGCACAGCCTGCCCAACGTCACCGTCATCAAATCGGCACAAACCACCGAAGTGACCGGCGACGGCCAGAAGGTCAACGGCATCACCTATAAAGACCGCGTCACGGAAGAGATCAAACACGTCGAACTCGAAGGCATCTTCGTCCAGATCGGTCTGCTGCCCAACACCGACTGGCTCAAAGGCACGCTCAACCTGAGCCGCTTCGGCGAAATAGAAATCGATGCCAAGGGCCACACCAATCTACCCGGCGTCTTCGCTGCCGGCGACTGCACCACCGTGCCCTACAAGCAGATCATCATCGCCATGGGCGCCGGGGCAACCGCCTCGCTCAGCGCGTTCGATCACCTGATCCGCAGTTCGGCGCCGGCCTGATCGATTCGATCCGCCGCCCTTTTCAGGAGCCAACGCACCACCACGGTGCATTGGCTCCTGCTTTGTTTGTCGACAATCCGACGAGCACCGGTAAAAGCCACGTAACATCAAATCAGAATGCGCGGATTTGCCGCCCCACCCGAAAGATTGGCATAACGCGACGGCAAATCACCCGGCAGGCAAAAGCCGAACAACCACTCCTCGGCATCCTGCAGCGAAGCCCCCGTCGACAGCACATATTCCGAAACACCGGCAAAGGCGGCCAGACGCATCCAGAACATGGCCTCTTCGGTCAGATTGGCACTGGCATTAAATGAGTTCGGACAGTCATGCATGATGCACCTCGCTTTTGGAAAAACGACACCACGAGGTAGCTCTAGCAATATTCGCCCCAGAATCACGGGACGAAAAAAGAAAAACCCGCTGACGAATCAGCGGGTTTTTGCATTTCTGGTGATGGGCGGAACACAACTGGATAACCAAAACCATTACCAAATCTACGAATAGAAAAGTTGTGAATTGCCTTTTACCCGTCGTTTTACCCGTTTTTAAAAGAGCTGGGTGGATAGCAGCCGTCCAAAGTCTTCCCCAGTCTCCATCTGCGCTCTGCAACAAACACTCTACTCTTGAAGCATTAGGGCCGCTACATCAGGCAAGCGTGGCGTGGTTGGACATGCGTAATTTTGTAAGTTTGCTTTCTATCTAGGAAGAGGACAAGCCCCTTGCCGAACAGAGGTGCTTTGTATAGCTGGCATTGACTTGCAAAACGCAGTACATTCCTCCGCAAAACCAACAGGACTATGTCATGAGGCGCCTGAAAGACGAAACCCTATCTATTCGTACCTCGGCAGACGTAAAGCAGTTACTGCGGATGGCAGCCGAACGTGAGCGCCGCTCCATCGCCTCGATGGTAGAGGTGTTAATCCTCGCCTATGCGCAGCAACACGGTCTTGAGGCGGATGCCACTCCAGCTGACGAGTCGAAAAATAACAAGGACAACGATGGAGCTAATTGACAACATTAGTCGCCTCCTCGGTGACGATCTGAAGCAGACACTCAAACCTGGTACGCGATTGAAGATCGCGGCCTCCTGCTTCTCAATGTACGCGTTCGAAGCCCTGAAAGCTGAACTGGAAAAAATCGACGAGCTGCAATTCATCTTTACCTCGCCGACGTTCACCGCCAACGAGGTCACCGACAAGATTCGCAAAGAACGCAAAGAGTTTCACATCCCCAAGGCTGACCGCGAACGGAGTCTGTACGGGAGTGAGTTCGAGATTCAGCTGCGCAACAAGCTGACCCAGCGCGCGATTGCCAAAGAATGCGCGGACTGGATGCGGCGCAAAACGACTTTCAAGTCCAATCGCAGCAAGGCGCCGATGCAGCAGTTCGCCTGTGTGCAAACCGCCATGAGCAAGCTGCACGATGGGCGGACACTGGGTTCCGATGCCCTGGCAAGCATCAACACGATGACGTCCAGTTCAGCCATCCAAAGGCTGGATCAAATCAGCCAAGCGAACCGCGAAAGCTACCAGGTGCTGGTGGCAGAGCCCGCCATTGCTCGCGTTGTAGTGGTTGATGAAGATGGCGAAGAGAAAACCTACTACATCTGCCGCACTACACCGGTATCGGGCTTCCCAAATTTGGCCAGCTACCGCGCACCTGTTGGCCGATTGGCCTCATTGGCGGTTGGCGCAGAGTTCACGCTTCCCAACGGAAGCCATCAAGGCTCACTTCGACAAGGAGCTGGCGTTGTTCCAGCAAGGCATCAAGGTGCTGACCTTATTCTTCATCGATGAAGTAGCCAAATACCGCGACTACTCGGCAGCGGACGAGAAAGGCGATTACGCGCGGATATTTGAAGAGGAATACAGCCAGTACCTAAACGAGGTGCTGGACCTGGATGAAACGCCGTACATCAAGTACCTGAAAGGCATTTCGGCGGAAAAGACACACAGTGGATATTTTTCCATCGATAAGAAAACAAAGCGGCTTGCCGACCCTGACACTGAAAAGCGTGGTGAGAACGCGGGCTTGTCAAATGATGTGGATGCGTACGACTTGATCCTGAAGGACAAAGAAACACTGCTGTCATTACCCAAGCCAACGGACGACGAGATCGCTAGAAGCAGGAAAAATGTCCGGTTCATTTTTTCGCACTCGGCCTTGCGTGAAGGCTGGGACAACCCGAACGTGTTCGTGATTTGCGCGCTTAAGCACAGCGACAACACAATTTCTCGGCGTCAGGAAGTGGGCCGTGGCCTGCGGTTGTCCGTACCTTCAAGACTGTACTCAAACGCACCTTGAAATTGGGTCTCAGCGCTGAGCGGCATGAAGTTGCCGCTGCGCTGGGAGCCGATATGCTCAACATTGAGACGCTGCTGATCGAAAAATTTCTTGGCTTTTACAACGACAAGCCTGCCGACATCAAGAACTACATCTACATCGCCTGGGCGCTTTGGGCTTATCTCGTAGCCAAGCAAAAGGAAGTGCTAGACGCGCATGGAGACAAGACACTGCCTTTCTACGGGGGGATTCCTGGTGACGTTCGCGCCATTACGTTGAACTACACCGCGTTCCTGGAACAAAGCCTCGGAGATGCCCAGACCATCTATTTCCACGGTGGCCTGGGAGACTATGTTCGGATGGACACCCGAGATTTGATACCAGTAGATAACATCCTAAAGTGCGATCCCGCCCAATTCATTCGCGAGGTTGTTGCACCGAACGTTGATGTCAATAACGAAGATCTCCGGCAACAGCGACACGTTATCCCGGCGCTTGTTCCTCCACTACGCCTCAAGCCAATCCTTTCCCATCGATACATTGAGCTTTGGAGCCAGGCGTCGGATTGGATTAAAGAGGCCGAGCATGTGGTTGTCGTTGGCTACTCATTCAACAACGCCGATGAGCACTTCAACGATATCTTGCGTTGCCATCCTGATCGCCGCATCGATATCGTGGTGCCAGAAGCCACGTCCCCGACATTCGTCGCCAGGATGGAAAAGGTGTTTGGTACCGCAGCAAATCAATACAACACAGTAAAGGTGAACGGCTTCAGTGCGTTAAAAGCCAAGAAAGTTCGGCTGATTGCAGCCAAAGCAGGTGACGTGAATTTGGCTCAGTTGTTCGAGGGATAGAGAGTCAAAAAAGAGCAAAGAAAAAACAAAACGGCGACAAGAGGGGGAAATCCCCCTCTCATCACGGTCAAGCTACAACCAGCCTGAAAACTGATGCCCTTGGCGGCGGCAGAGAGCGTGGGTAGACCTAGTTAATCTTTTTCAGGCTGCCAGAGAACCCGCATGCTGCACCGTGATATGACATACACCCATCTTCGGTAACTGTCGCCTGCGAATCGGAAAATTCAACTTTCAACACACAAGTTTGACCGTCTTCAGTTTTGGTAAGTTTGAGAGTGTTAGCAGCTAGAGTTCCGCTCCCCTCAAAGCTGCCAGTGCAACCTGGGGCACTGACGTCCAGGCTGACCGAGTAGCCATCTTGCGCCGGTTTGACAGTCATATTCCCTTCGCCTTCGAGATTACCCTTCCAATTCCCTACGATGTTATTCACCGTTCCGCCTACCGGAACAGCTGGTTTTTCCTGCTCAGGCGAGTGGCGAAGCTTTCCTAATCCAAAGTAAAGCGCGACGCTTAGACGCCCCTGATCTGCAAAAGAGAATTTTTGTAACGAAACTATGTGATCACCATTGTCACTGCGCTGTGACTAATACTTGATTGGCATTTTCACCTTATCATCTACGATAACAGTGGCTTCACACGTGTATTTTTTGATTTTTTCGTCATACCCATTGGCACGGGGTGAGTCAATTTTAAGAACTTGACCTAACTCCGATTCCGTCGCTTTGTGATTCCCACCTGTATTTTTCGCAAAGAGGTCACGAACCACAATAAGAGTCGCCGTGTCTGCACACTTCGGAGCATCATTTCCACAGCCCGCAAGTGTTGCAGCAATCATTAGTGGCGCAAATGCAAGAAATTTCATACGCATAAATCTCCGGTTTTGTTTCGCTTTACATTTAAATACGAGAGCGATACTACACATCAAATTGACATACTGACCTGATGCCTAATCCATCTGCCATATGCGGCTATCAAAACAACCGACATGGCACCAGCCGCAAAGCTGATTGCATACGAAGCCAAGGTTTCTAATGGTGATTGGTTCAACACGAGTTACTCCCTGATTAATGGGTCGTAAATGCCGTGGTCGTGAATACATCATATCGTCACGATTCACGGCATGGCAAGGGTTTCCGGAAAGCTCGATCTCAACCAGGACCTCGTGAAACTGGGTACCACCATCCGTGCGCGACGGATGGCGTTAGCTCTTTCCCAGGAGGCTCTGGCCGACTATGCCGAGATTGATCGCTCCCACATGGGGAAGATCGAACGGGGCGAACGCAACGTCACGTTCCTGAACATTTTGCGGATCGCAAAGGCGGTGCAGTGCAAGCCATCGGATCTGTTCATTGAAGCGGGGCTATGATCTCGTTACGCCTGTTCGACCAAGGCAAGTGCTTTGGCTTCGAGCGTCTGATTCAAGCTTGCAACTGCCGTCCTTGAATCAACTTGGCGGGAAGTCTGCGATCGTTCTGTCGTAGCGCTCTCCTGAACTTCAGGAAAGAATTCATCGACGACCGCACTGCCATCATCCTCGCTGTCCTCGAAAGCACCGTTGCCTAGACCTTGTCGGGCCACGTCATCCAGAGCCACCTGGTTGAATCCAGCCATCTGCCTGGCCTCGTCCAAGCGTTTCGCCTCCGTCAATGCATCCTCGACAGACAGACCACTGCGCACTGTGATGTCCACGTAGTAGATTGGGGTTCCGTGGCTCTGCCGCGTCGATTTGCCGCGCAATCTCAACTCCAACGGCAAGCAGGACAGCCGATCACCCGAAATGGCCTTGAAGTACTGCATTCGCGCCGCCAGCGTGCGGATGCTGTTGAACCCTGTCGTCCGGAAGACAAAACTTCCCAGTGGGTCGTCTTCAGCCAGCGCAACGTTCAACCGACCATAGGGTTTGCAATTTCCGCCCTTGGCTAGTGCGCAACCATCCGGTGACGGACACGGAAGCGACCTGATGCCCTCTTCCGTCTGCCGCTTGCAGCTCTGTCCGTCGCCGACACAGAGTGGACGACCGGTTGTTCGGTCGAACAGGCTGTACTCGGCCCGAAAGTTGAGATCTGGATCGTTGAACAGCAGCCGGATCGGAATACTGCGGATCTTGCCGCCCTGCTCCTTGCGCAACCCTTCATCGAGCGGATGGACGAGCCAGCCTTCCTTGTTCTGCACCTGGCTGGTAATTGTGAACTGATCATCCTTTTCCGGCAGACGCTTGCCGGCTTTTTCGACGACCTTGCCGATTGAAATCCTGCCCAGTACAGGTGGTGTGATGGCGAGACCTTTAAGCATGCTGGTGTGCTCCTATGAACAAAAGAAGAATGCCCACACCGCACCGGATTGTTCCAGTGACGGCATGGGCAATGCGGGTTGAAATTCAAACGATGAGAAAGCGCCGGCTACCGGGTTTGGTCGCGGCATAACGTTGCTGCAGGTCTGGTTGATCCTTGAGCAGGGAGGTCATATCGATGACCACGCTGTCTTTGGACTTTTTCCAGGTCACACTGCCGGTTTCGAAGTCGGCACGACTGGCCTCGCCCATGGCTTGCTGCAAGGTTTGCTTGAGTTGGGCTTCGAGCTTTTCCTGTTCAGCAATCGCCTGACGCACAGCTACCAGGTCGGCAAAGCAGGCCGACAGGTTGCGCTCATCCTTGAAGTCGATGGTCTGGCCTTTGTCTTCGGGATAGAGGCAACGCAAGGCAGTATCAGCCGAGTCGGAACCGTCGGCTGGTGGTGGCGTATCTGTCACGACGTATTGCCAAAACTGTCGTTCCAGTTCGATCAAGCGAGTGATCAAGGCTTCGTCACGCTCGATCCGGTGGATCTCTAGGTGTTGTCCGCCAAGCAAAACGGCAACATCAGCGGCTTGCTTGCCGGTGACTGCCAACTGGTGATGCACCTGCAGCTGAACATACTCGGGTACGCCTTCCTTCCAGAGACGAGCGCCATTGATGCCAGCCGTTTTGCATTCAAGTATCTGGACATCAGGTGCACCAGTCACTTCGCGGTCGATATTGGCCAGCATCCATGGCAGACAGGGATCTGGATGCTGCAACACCGCATTGATGCGCCGGACTCGGTTTCCTGTACGCCGGGTGTAATGAGCAGCCACGATCGGCTCAAGGATATTTCCCCAATACATCGGGCTCTCTTCATCGTGCGGATCAGCCTTGGGCAATCCACCATCGCGGCCCGTTTTAATGAGCCACAGTTCAAGTGGCGACTGATAAGGGTTCAGGCCAATGGCCGTAGCAGCATCAGAACTACCTATCCCTTGCTTCCGAACGGCCAGCCAATCTTCCCGGGGAAGTTCCTTGGTCTTGACCAGCTTGAGTGCCGGGCGATTTTTGATTGGATTGGCATTGGGTAAGACTTGAGGTTGCATGCTTCTACTCCTTCCAGATATGCAAAATGCCCAGTCAGCGAAAAGCTGAACTGGGCATTTGCGAGGAATGAATGGTGAAACCGAGAGTCAGGCGACGAGCTGCAGGGCGGTATCGAGGGCTCGCTGTTTGATGACAGCACCTTGACCAAACCACGCAGAATCCATCCTGTACTCGGTGCTACGTGCTCGTCGTTCGTGATCCACAAATTCCGTCACAGCGTTGAGTAACCCCCACGCAGTTCCCTTGGCGGCATCGAGATCTGCGCCTTTTCCTTGGCCGTCGCAGAGTGCCTGGACACGCTTCAAGGCACGCTCATTGGCCAGACCTGCCGAATCGACATGGCCTGGCTGGACGTCGCACATGACGCGCAGGAAGTAATTCATGGCCTCGTGCGATTTGACTTTGCGCTCGGCCAGTGTCTTCATGCGGTACATAAAGCCATCGAATTGGGAAACACAGATGCCAAGTTGCTGCTTGACGGCTTGTGGATCGAAACGCGTGCTGTGTGGCACCTTGATAGCTTGCGTGGCGCCATTCACTGCGATGGACAAAGTGTTATTGCAAACAACGCGGACAGTAGTCGGCGTAGCTACGGTCGCCAAACTTCCGTCACACGACGTGGCGAGCAAGAGGTAGGCATGCACTTGGTCGTTGCCCTTGAGTGCTGTCGATTGACCTGTCTTGGCCAGCGCCCAGAACTTCTTGCCACCTTTCAGCACACCCGCCGTCTCCAGCTCGTAGCCGGAGACGTCAGTCAGATCGCGGTAGAACTCCAGCACCTCACGGGGCTGAACCACCTGGTAACGTTGAGAAACCACGGATAGGGCTTCCTTGGTATCAGAGCGATAGAGGACTTTTTGGTCTTCGAACGAATGAATGCTGCCCAGACTGCCAATGCTGTCGGCCAGGAAGCGAACAGGGCTTTCATGAATACTCCAGTCCATCCCGGCTTCTTTTTGCCAGACTTCGATGGGTTGTTTTGCGGGGAGATGATTGCCGAGACCGTGCCAGGGCTCGGCGCCGACGTAGGCCATTTGGGAAACAAGGTGTGCCATGGGATTTCCTTTCAAGAAATTTTGGACGTGACAAATCTGCTGAGAACAAACAGCGAGAGTCAGTACGAGTGGAGATGGAGAAACTACGAGAAGCGGCGAATCAAATCTACTCTGGACGAGACAGACGTTTGCCAGTCAGGCGCGGAGCCCTTGCTGGCTGTGTTGCGGGTTACTGTTCTAAGGCGTCAGCCGGTAGGCTGCTGAAGGTATAGCGACAGGCGAGGCAGAGATAGTTGTCGAGAATCCGCTCATCAACGACCTCGCCTAATTTGGCACCGGCAAGAGCACCAGTAGTTCCTCCCAGCATGGCGCCAATGACTGCACCAAGGAAGCTGCCGACGATCATGCCGGGCGGACCAGCAACTACGCCAACGGTCATGCCAATTTCACTGCCGGAAAGAGCGCCAACAGCACCGCTCGCTGCGCCACCGACTGTGCCGATGGCGCCCCCAGCCCTTTTGGCGCGATTGCGGGTTGTAATTCGCGCAGAGTGACAGTTTGGGCATTGAATGTTCATTGTCTGACTCCTGAGGATAGAAAGGACGAACGAAATCAGCGAACACCATTTCTGGTATTCGCTGATTTGAACGGGACTAAGAGTGAGGTGCAGCGCAGCCAAATGCTTGGATATGGCCGATCTGCCATGTTTTTCGGCAGACAATCACCTTCTCGTATAGGTGATATGTGACCATAAATATCTGCGATCACTAACGAAGAAGTACTTCCATGCAAGGTAAAACTCAAAACCATTTCCGAATGGATACCTGAAATGCACCCTCGCAGTGTTGCACCAATTCGAAGTTGACATTGTCAGATAAAAATAAGAAAGTATCTGACATTGGAGGGTGATCATGAGCGATGGACCTCATAGAAGCTTACCGTTACGAAAACACTGGAAGACCCTAGCAGAACGTGCCGCAAAGGAGGCCTACCCTGTTAACGAGGTAGGAGAGGCATTTGCTCACGCTCTGAAGAAAGAATTCCTTGAGGCGCCCTTGGCGGAAATTTGTCAAATTCTCGATGGCAAAGGTCAGGTGAGCTTCTTCAGTGATACCCAAATTGAAAGACTAGAAGAGCTTCGAGGATCCTATCGAGGCTCATCTGCCGGTAACACCCTCATAGACTGTGCAATTGACACCCTAAACGCAGGGATAACGGGGAAGCCTGCGAGCATCATTGTGCTTAGGGATGCACTCGCGGGCTATTCCTTTAATGCCAGTCGCAGCATCGAGGAACACTACCTCCGCGAAGCTGGCAGCAGAGATGCAAATTTTGTACGTAATCGCCTCGGCGCAGCCTTTCAGCAGTGCAACTTTGAAAATATCGCAGGCGAAATGCTTGCGGGTAGCGCAGGGCATAGCACGATAAAGAGCTTGCCACGCAATCTCGGTATCGACGCCGGCCCTCAGCTATGAACAACAAATCCAACATGTACATCCCTGAGCGAAAAATCGATTTTCTCCTTAACGGGCAGCGCCCGCGTTCTGGCTATTTGGCCTTTGCTCTGGAGAAAATATTTCGTTTTTCGACGGAAGGCCTGGAGTCTTACTCGTTTTCAAGGTGGAGCCCTTTGGTTTTCGATGCGATGGTTGTGGCTGCAGCCATTGAATTCGGTGACCGAATCGTCAAGCGTCCCAGTCATGGTTGGCGCCGCAACATTTCTGTTCGTATTCCCGTTCACGATCCAAACCACTGGGACTCGTCTGAGGTATTTGGTGCACTCCATGAAGCTATCGGCTTCCTGACTGGCGACCAATGGCAAATTTCATTCAAAAAACGAAACTCAGAAGCCCCTGCTCCCAAGCAAGATCATCTGGATTTCGATTTCAAGGCATCCGCTATCTTGGCGTATAGCGATGGGATGGACTCGCTGGCTGTCGGAGCTATTGTCGGTGACAAAATAGGTCAAGAACTCATTCGCGTACGTGTAGGTGCAGACCTACCCAAAAGTCAGCGCAAGCGCCAAGCATTTGCCGCTGTTCCGTACCAAATCCAGATTCCTTGCAAAGACAAAGAAACTAGCGCACGTAATCGCGGATTTAAGTTCGCGATGATTAGCGCTATTGCTGCGTACCTAAGCGGTGCCGATGAGATCGTGATTCCAGAAAGCGGCCAAGGTGCTATAGGTCCAGCTTTGATATCAGTTGGGCACGCATACCCTGACTATCGTAACCACCCTCTTTTTACTAAGCGGATGGAATTATTCGTAACTGCCTTGTTTGGACAGTCTATTAAATACGTCTTTCCTCGTCTCTGGTCCACCAAAGGAGAAACGCTAAGGGAATTTGTGGCCATTGCAGGCAGCACTGACTGGAGAAGTACCAAATCATGCTGGCGTAGTAGCCAGTGGAGCTCTATTGGTGGTCATCGTCGACAATGCGGGATTTGTGCAGCCTGCATGCTACGGCGCTTAAGCATCCACGCTGCGGGTCTAGAGGACAATCCCGAAAACTACATCTGTGAAAACATGAGTGCCCCAACGCTCAGAGAAGCTGTGGTCCCTGGCTTTACGAAAATAAACCCAGCCTATGAGCAGTATGCGATTGCTGGTGTGCTTCATCTTGATCACTTGGCGGACATGGACGGCCTCATGGCAAGGCCAGTTGTTCAACGTCACGCAAGGCTATTTTCTTCAGCACTTGGGCTGACAGCAGAGGATGCGTCGGATAAGCTCGCGGCCCTGCTTGAACGCCACGCTGTGGAATGGAAACACTACATGGACTCCCTAGGAGCGCACTCATTCATTAAGAAGTGGGTACGAACGAGATCATGACTGAGAGTAACAACAAACTGACTGATACCGAAATCGGCGAACGACTTCGCATTGCGCGCGAGGCTACGAAACAGACTCAAGCCGCTGCTGCTGATGCAATTG
This sequence comes from Betaproteobacteria bacterium HGW-Betaproteobacteria-6, assembly GCA_002842145.1. Classification (GTDB taxonomy): domain Bacteria; phylum Pseudomonadota; class Gammaproteobacteria; order Burkholderiales; family Rhodocyclaceae; genus Azonexus. Next base: position 17,177 of record PHCF01000046.1, read on the forward strand.
GTGTAGCACGCACTACGATTGTCGCGCTCGAACAAGGCAAAAGAAAAATTCGGATAGATGAACTACAAAAGCTAACCAAGCTATACAACACGTCTGCCAATGCAATTCTGCGACGCGAGGCCATACATGTAGATATGGTCCCTCGCTTCAGGAAGCTAGCGCCTCATACCGACGCAGCAGTCGAAGGTGCTGCTCGCTTATTGAATAATTTGGTTCAGGCAGAGGTCGAACTTGAAAATGTCCTTGGCGTAATTCGGCAGTCCAACTATCCACCAGAAAGGCCAATTTTGCCTGGGGATGTTTATTCTCAGGCCGAACAAGATGCGCAAGAATTGCGCGACTGGCTCGGACTTGGGCCTGGCCCGGTCGTCGATATCATTTCAATACTTAGCCTCCAATTGGGGCTTCGTGTCTATATCCGGCCGCTCGATGCTCGCATTTCAGGCTTGTTTGCATTTGATGATGCTACTGGCGGGAGCGTCTTGCTGAATGCAAATCACCCCTCATCCCGCCTAAAACAAACTGCCGCACACGAACTTGGGCACTTTATTTCTGCTCGCCGGGTTCCAGAGATATACACCGACCACGAACCATTCGCATCCCGAGAGGAGCGATATGCAAATGCTTTCCAGCGGTGTTTTCTCTCTCCTGCGCGCGAAATTCGACAGCGCTTTGCTGAGATCACCGCAGGCCAAACTCACCTAACGCGCCGCCATGTTATTCTGCTCGCTTACACGTTTGGCATTTCAAGAGAAGCAATGGTTCGACGGTTGGAGGAACTAAAGCTCGCTAAGGCGGGAACCTGGGACTGGTTTTCGGCGAATGGTGGAATCACTGATGAACAGGCACAACAAGTTCTCGGATCACTGCCTGATCGCAACCAATATGCTGCAGATGCATTTCAGCTAGTTCCGCAGCGTCTTTCTTTGCTCGCGCGAGAGGCATGGAAACAGGAAATTTACAGTGAGGGCCAACTAGCAAGACTCCTCCAGCTTGACCGCCACGAGATACGAGAACTACTAGATGGCGTCGAAATGGAGGAGAGCGAGGCAAATGATCTCGTCAAGCTTTCTCACTGATCACCAGACCATTTTGGTTATCGATGCAAGTGTGGCAATCAATCTCAATGCCACCAATCGAGCGGCCGAAATCATATCCGCGCTGCCTAGCATGGTGGTCGTCACAAACAATGCAATTGATGAGCTGGAAGGCGGTGCTCGAAACGGCCATCTCGATGCCAAGCTATTGCAAGAACTGGTCGGCAGAAGCCTAGTATCTCCAGTGGCCTTGACTGAAAACTGCCTGGACGTTTATGAGGCATTAGTTGATGGCAATGCGTCCAGCACTTTAGATGACGGAGAAGCCGCCACGATCGCGTACGCCATCGAAGTAGGTGGCATTGCTGTAATTGACGAAAGGAAAGCACGAAGAATTTGTGGCGAGCGCTTTCCAAGACTTCGGCTGCTCTCAACAGTTGACCTTCTGCTAGATAATCTAATTCTCAATGCCATCGGGTGTAACGCACAGGCTGAGGCTATCTATAACGCACTGCTCGCAGCTCGCATGCGAGTTCCCGAGGAAAAGCTTTCTTCGGTGATTAGTGTAATCGGTAGAGATCGAGCAGTTAAGTGTGCCAGCTTACCCAAAGCGGCACGAATCGCTTCTCTTATCGAATCTTCGACTATTTGAGTCGCACCGCCTGACCGACAAGGTCGTTTATTCACTGCCAGATATCAAAAATGCTTTTCGCTTAGGCCCCGGCTTGACCCTCTGACGCTTCGGCGCCACCCCTTTGGTGATCATCTTGTGCTCCCCTGAGACATCAAATCCAATGATTTCGTCCTTC
>PHCF01000198.1 GCA_002842145.1 Betaproteobacteria bacterium HGW-Betaproteobacteria-6
GGCGATCTTGGCCAGCACGGCGAAAACGCCGGAGGCCGGGCACAGGTAGCGGCACCAGATGCGCTTTTCGCGGCCGTAGAGCAGGCCGATGCCGATGGCCGCGACGGTCGAGCCGCCGAGGACGAGCAACGCCGCCTGCGGGTATTCGTAAACGCTGACCAGTTGGCCGTACACCGTGGTCATGACGAAGGCGACGAAGGGCCAGCCGGTCCATTTGAGCCACCTCGGTAGCGCCTTGCCCCGGCCGTACTGGCTGACCCATTCGGAGATGGCGCCTTCCGGGCAGAACAGGCCGCACCACACGCGGCCCATGGTCACGGTGGCGATCATGACGCCCGGCCACCACAGGCCCCAGAAGCAGAATTGGGCGAAGAGGCGGAGGTTGTCCCAGAGGTGCGCGTCTTCGGCCGGCAAAGGCAAAAACGCCGGGATGATGACCATCGCGGCGTAGAGGATGACGATGAGCCATTGAACGGCGATGATGGCCCGGCGGTTCTTTCTGAGGAAAAGGCCGATTTTTTCCAGTCGACCGTGGGGCTTGCTGGGGTGGAACCGGATGACGTGTTCAGCCACGGCCGGTCCTCCGCCAAGCGAAGAGCACGACGCCCCAGTAGGCGACCCAGACGAGCAGACTGCTCAGGGCAGGGCGGGCGCGGTAGCCGGAGAAATCGGCGATGAGCTTGCCGGCCTTGGTCGTGTCGTCGATCAGCAGCGAGCTGTCCCAGACCGGGTCGAGCAGCGGCGGCAGGTAGCCGGCACCGATCAGGCGGTCGATGGCGGCGATGAGCAGGGCCGAGGCGAGGATGAGCAGGAGGATGGACGACAGGCGCAGGAGCAGGCCGATGTTGAGCCGGGCCAGGCTCTTGGCAGCCAACCAGGCGGTGGCGCCGGCGCCGGAAAAACCGGCCAGGGAACCCAGCAGCAGGGCGCTGAGGTCGCCTTCCTGGGCCATGCCGTACAGGAAAATCACCGTTTCCGCCCCTTCGCGGGCAACGGCCAGCGCGGCGACGACGGCGACGCCGAAGTAGCCCGAGCGTTCGCGGGCGGCGGCGAGGTCGGCGTGCAGCCGGGCCTTCATCTGCCGGCCATGTTTGCGCATCCACAGCACCATCTGGGTGATCAGCCCGGCGGCGACGAAGAGCGTGGCGGTCTGGAAGATTTCCAGCGCCTCGCCGGTCAGTTCGTCCTGCACCGTGAGCAGCGCCCAGCCGAGCAACAGGGCAAGGCCGACACCGGCGCCGAGGCCGACGAACAGGGCGCGCTTGCCCTTGCCGGTGGCGTCGTTGGCCTGCAACCAGGCGTAGAGAATGCCGGCGATCAGGAAAGCCTCGAGGCTTTCACGCCAGACGACAAAAAATGCGTTACCCATGTTGTGCTCCGTGCTTGCTGGCTATGTATTTGGCTGGCTGGCGATTGAGTCGCTAACAAAATGCTCCTGGCGTCGTTGAACCTCCTCGCCGTACTACTCGTACTGTCTTCGTCGATCCGCCTAGCTAGGACCGCTTCGCTGCATTTTGTTAGCGCCTCTTACTTGGCGACGATCTTTCCCTGCCCGGTTTCCGGATGAAAATCGTCAAAAAACTTGTAAGTCCCCGGCTTCATCGGAAAAAACACCAGATTCCGCGTTACGCCGGGGGCGAGGACCAGTTCCTTCTTCAATTCCAGGCTCTCGAATTCCGCCGCGCCCGGCCCTTCATTCCTCACCTCCAGCCGAAAGCGCGTCATGGCCGGGACTTCCAGCGTTTCGGGATGAATGCGGCCATCCTTCATGAGCAGCTTGTAGGTCGGCAGATCGGCAGCCGTTGCTACGGTCAACTGGAAAAAAAGGCTAAAAATGAAAAGCAGGCGGGCGGTTTTCATGAGCTTTCCTTAGTAGGCGATGTTGGCGCGCACGGCGAAGACCTTGACCGACTCGGCGTTCCGGTTGGTGCCGGGGTTGCCGACCCACTGGAAGTCAGGCGTGATTTCGAATTGCGGCGAGACGCGGTAGCGGTAGTAGATTTCCGCGACCTTTTCGGCACCGGAGGGCGTGAAGGTGAAGTCGGCAGTACCGTCGCCATCAAGATCGCCTTCGCCGCCGGCGGCGCGATAAGCGCTGCTTGCCTTGAGCCAGCTGCCACCGATCCCGATGGCATCAGCCCCGCGGCCCCAGTAGTTGCCGCTGATCTCGGCGCCGACCGACAAGGCCTTGTCGAACGGCAGCTCGCCCTCGACCAGTTGGCCGTAGCGGCCGAACAGCTTGATGCCGTCGCCGACCTGCTGATCGACCGAGATGCCCAAACCGGTGTGTTTGGCCGTGCTCACGCCATCGAGTTCGGTTACCTGGCTGCGCGTCCAGGCGTAGGCCCGGTAGTTGCCGGAGAGGCCGCCGAACATCTTCACCTGCTTTTCGGCCTGAACCATGAGCAGCGGCGTCGACAGGCTCTTCTGGTAATTGGCCCCGCGGTCGCCGGCGCCGAAGACGCCGAGCGACAGACGCCAGGGTTCGGCGCCGTCGCGATAGTTGAGGTAGGAAGCGACAAAGCCGGGCTGGAAGCCGTTGGCATCGACGCCGACTTCGCCGCCGGCATCGAGCAGCGGGTTATGAACGAAGACGGAATTGAGGAACTGGACCGACTCGTCGCCGGCCGCCTCGTTCTGGTCGAAGAAGCCGAAGATGTCCATCTTG
>PHCF01000047.1 GCA_002842145.1 Betaproteobacteria bacterium HGW-Betaproteobacteria-6
GGCATCAGGCACACTCAATGGGAAAATACATTTTTATCATAGCACCTTATGATTGACACGAATCAGGTGCCTCCGGACAATCGGAGCATATCGCTTTATTCCCCCAGTAATCAGGAGAAACACCGATGCAAGCTAGGCTTTCCGTAATTGCTCTCTCCGTTGCCGCTGTCTTTGCCCTGTCCGCCTGCGGTCCGAAAGAAGAACCGAAACCGGTTGCGGCGATGCCGGATGCCAAGCCGGAGGTCGTGGTCAAGCTTGGGCACGTGGCGCCGATGACCGGCCCGCAGGCCCACCTCGGCAAGGACAACGAAAATGGTGCGGTGCTGGCCATCGAGGAACTGAACGCCAAGGGTATGGAAATTGGCGGTGCCAAGGTCAGGTTCGAGCTGATCAACGAAGATGACGGGGCCGACCCGAAGCAGGGTGCCATCGTTGCCCAGAAGCTGGTCGATGCCAAAGTCAATGGCGTTATCGGCCACCTTAATTCGGGCACCACCATCCCGGCTTCCAAACTGTATTTCGATGCCGGCATCCCGCAGGTTTCCGGTTCGGCAACCAATCCGAAATATACCCAGCAGGGCTTCAAGACGGCCTTCCGCGTCATGGCCAACGACATCCAGCAGGGTCTGGCGCTGGGCGAGTTCGCCGCCAAGCAGGGCGTCAAGACGGTAGCCATCGTCGATGACCGTACCGCTTACGGCCAGGGTCTGGCCGACGAATTCAAGAAGGCAGCCGAGGCGGCAGGCATCAAGGTGGTGGCGACTGAATACACCACCGACAAGGCGACCGATTTCAAGGCCATCCTGACCAAGATCAAGTCGACCAAGGCCGAGCTGATTTTCTTCGGTGGCATGGATGCGCAGGGTGGTCCGCTCGCCAAGCAGGCCAAGCAACTGGGCGTCAAGGCGCTGTTCCTGGGCGGCGATGGCGTGTGTACACCGGAGTTCATGAAGCTGGGCGGCGAGGCGGCCGAGGGCAATTATTGCTCGTTGCCGGGCAGCCCGCTGGAGAAGCTGGCCAACGGCCCGGCCTTCAAGGAAAAATTCACCAAGCGGTTCAATGCCGAGATCCAGCTCTACGCGCCCTACGTCTATGACGCCGTCTGGGTTGTGGCCGAGGCCATGAAGCGGGCCGAGTCGGTCGATCCGGCCAAGTACCTGGCTGAAATTGGCAAGACCCAGCGCGATGGCGTGACGGCCCAGATCGCTTTCGACGAGTTCGGCGACCTCAAGGGCGGCGCGATTTCCATGTACAAATACACGGACGGCAAGCTGGAATATGTTGAAACACTGGGTGGCGGCGCCGTTGCCACGGCCGGCTCCGAGGTCAAGGAAGCCGTTGCCGAGGTGAAGGATGCGGCCAAGGCCGTGGCCGGCGCGGCGACAGCGGTCGGCAAGGAGGCGGTCAGCGATGTCAAGGATGCCGCGAAGGCGGCGGCCGAGGCTGGCAAGGATGCCGTCAAGGCTGGTGCGGAGGCTGTCAAGAACGCGGCCGAGGCGACCAAGGCGGCGGTCGACAAGAAGTGATCTCTTAATCCGCTACATGGAAACGGCACCGCAAGGTGCCGTTTCCTTATGGTTTCAACAGAAAAGACTAAATGGATATTTTTCTCCAGCAGATCGTCAATGGGCTCGTCCAGGGCAGCATCTACGCGCTGGTCGCGCTGGGCTACACGATGGTCTACGGGATCATGGGGCTGATCAATTTCGCCCATGGCGAGGTGGTGATGATCGGGACGCTGGTCACCATCACGGTGGCCGGTTCCCTGATCAAGGCCGGCATGCCGGTGGCGCTGGCCGGGCTGGCCGGGATGATGGCGGCGGTGCTGGTCTGCATGGCACTGGGCTGGGCGCTGGAGCGCGTCGCCTATCGGCCCTTGCGCCACGCGCCGCGGTTGACGCCGCTGATCACGGCGATCGGCATGTCCATCGTCCTGCAAAATCTGGCGATGATGGTCTGGGGGCGAAATTACCTGACTTTCCCGTCCTTCCTGCCGAGCGTCGATTTCGAGCTGGCCGGCGCGCATTTCACGGCCATCCAGGTCATTATCGTCCTCGTCTCGGCGGCGACCATGGGCGCTTTGCTGCTCCTGGTCTATCGCACCAAACTCGGTATGGCGATGCGGGCGACGGCGCAGAACCCGGCGGTGGCCAGCCTGATGGGCGTCAATGTCAACCGCGTCATCGCCGCTGCCTTCATCATCGGCTCGGCGCTCGGTGCAGTGGCGGGGGTCATGGTCGGCGCCTATTATGAAATCGCCCACTATCAGATGGGCTTCATGCTCGGCCTCAAGGCCTTCACGGCTGCGGTCCTTGGCGGTATCGGCAATCTGGCCGGGGCCATGCTCGGCGGCATCCTGCTCGGCATCATCGAGGCGCTCGGGGCAGGGTATATCGGCGACCTGACCGGCGGTTTCCTCGGCAGCCATTATCAGGACATCTTCGCTTTCGTGGTGTTGATCGTCGTCCTCATGTTCAAGCCGTCCGGGTTGTTCGGCGAAAAGTCGGGGGACAGGGCATGAATTTTGGCCGTTTTTTCCGGTCGACCGTGGGAATCGCCACCTTGGCGGCCCTGCTCGTCGCGCTGCCCTTCGTTGCCGCCATGGGCGGCCAGGCTTGGGTGCGCATTCTCGACTTCGCCATCCTCTACGTGTTCCTGGCGCTCGGCCTCAACATCGTCGTCGGCCTGGCCGGTCTGCTCGACCTCGGCTACATCGCCTTCTATGCCGTCGGCGCTTACACCTGGGCCTTGCTGGCGAGTCCTCACTTCGGTCTGCACTGGCCGATCTGGGCCATTCTGCCGATCGGCGCCGGGTTGGCCTGCCTGGCCGGCGTGGTGCTCGGCTCGCCGACGCTGAAGTTGCGTGGCGATTATCTGGCCATCGTGACGCTCGGTTTCGGCGAAATCGTCCGCATTTTCCTCAACAACCTCAACGCGCCGATCAACGTCACCAACGGACCGCAGGGCATCACCCTGATCGATCCGGTCAGCTTCGGCGCCTTCAAGTTCTCGGGGACGACGCAGATTTTCGGATTTGCCGTCAGCGGGCCGCAGAAGTATTACTTCCTGCTCATCGCGCTGGCCATCCTCGTCATCATCATCAACCTGCGTCTGCAGAATTCGCGCATTGGTCGCGCCTGGCAGGCGATCCGCGAAGACGAGATCGCGGCCAAGGCAATCGGCATCAACACGCGCAATCTCAAGTTGCTGGCCTTCGCCATGGGGGCCAGTTTCGGCGGTGTCGCCGGCGGTATTTTCTCGGCCATGCAGGGCTTCGTCTCGCCGGAAAGTTTCTCGCTCATCGAATCGATCATGATCCTCGCCATGGTTGTGCTTGGCGGCATGGGCCACATTCCCGGCGTCATTCTCGGCGCCGTGCTGCTCACCGTGCTGCCGGAAGTCCTCCGTTACGGTGTCGGGCCGCTGCAAATGGCCCTCTTCGGCAAGATGCTGGCCGATCCGGAAAGCCTGCGCATGCTCGTCTTCGGCCTGGCGCTGGTGCTCGTCATGCGCTTCAAGCCGGCCGGCCTGTGGCCGTCGCCGGTGCGCCGACGCGAGTTGCAGGAGACGGGCAAATGAGCGCGAATTTGCCCACGCCGCTGCTTGAAGCCAGGGCCGTCGCCAAGCATTTTGGCGGCGTCAAGGCGCTGCGCGACGTGTCGCTCAGCATCCGCCGCGGTGAGATCTACGGTTTGATCGGCCCCAATGGCGCCGGCAAGACGACCTTCTTCAATTGCATGACCGGGCTTTACGTGCCGGACGGCGGTGGTTTTACCTTTGATGGCACGCCGCTCGTTGCCGATGCCTCGGACAAGGCGGCGGCGCGCGGCATCGCCCGCACGTTTCAGAACATCCGGCTGTTTGGCAACATGACGGCGCTCGAAAACGTCATGGTCGGTCGTCATGTGCGGACGCGGGCCGGCGTGCTCGGCGCGATATTCCAGAATGCGGCGACCAGGGCCGAAGAAGCGGCGATTCGGCAAAAGGCCATCGACCTGCTGCACTACGTCCGCATCGAAGAGCGGGCCGACGATCTGGCCCGCAATCTTTCCTACGGCGACCAGCGCCGGCTCGAAATCGCCCGTGCCCTGGCCACCGACCCCAAGCTGCTGTGTCTCGACGAGCCGGCTGCCGGCATGAACGCCACCGAAACCGAACAACTGCGCGAACTGATCGACGGCATCCGCCGTGACGGCACGACCATCCTGCTCATCGAGCACGACGTCAAGCTGGTCATGGGTCTGTGCGACCGCGTCGCCGTACTCGACTACGGCGCGCTGCTCATCGAGGACGTGCCGGCCGTCGTGCAAAAAGATCAACGCGTCATCGAGGCTTACCTAGGTGCTTGAAGTAACCGGACTCCACGTCGCCTACGGCGGCATCCAGGCGGTGCGCAGCATCACCTTTCACGTCAACGAGGGCGAAACCGTGGCGCTCATCGGCGCCAACGGGGCCGGCAAGACGAGCACGCTCAAGGCCATCGCGCGGGTGCTCGATGCCGTCGGCGGCGACGTCCATTTCTGCGGCGAGAAGATCGGCAAGCTTGCCCCGCACGACATCATCCGCAAGGGCATCGCCCTGGTTCCCGAAGGGCGCGGCGTCTTTCCCCGGCTGACCGTGCTCGAAAACCTGCACATGGGCGCCTTCATTCGCAATGCGACGGTCGACGTCGAAAAAGACCTGAAAATGGTTTACGGCTATTTCCCGCGCCTCAAGGAGCGCGAAAGCCAGCTCGCCGGTACGCTCTCCGGCGGCGAACAGCAGATGCTGGCCATCGGCCGCGCCCTGATGAGCCGGCCGAAAATGCTCCTGCTCGACGAGCCGTCGATGGGCCTGGCGCCGATCATGGTCCAGAAGATTTTCGAAGTCGTCCGCGCCGTTGCTGCCGACGGCATGACCATTCTGCTCATCGAGCAGAACGCCAGGCTGGCGCTGCAATCGAGCCAGCGCGGTTATGTCATGGAAAGCGGCGAGATCACGCTGAACGGCGAGTCGGCGATGCTGCTCGACGATCCCAAGGTGCGCGCCGCCTACCTCGGCGAGTAGTTTGTGAGCGTCATCCCTTTTCAGTCGCTGGCCTGCCCGCTCGACGGTGCGCCGCTGCATAGCCATGGCGCAAGCTGGCGCTGCGCCGCCGGTCACTGTTTCGACATCGCGGCCTACGGGTACGCCAACCTGCTGCCCGTCCAGCAAAAGCGCTCGCGCGATCCGGGCGACAGCAAGGAAATGGTTGCCGCCCGTCGGCGTTTCCTCAATGCCGGCCACTACCAGCCGATTGCCGCGGCGGTCAGCCGCGCCGCACTGGCCGAACTGCCGGCCGGGGCGACGATGCGTTGCCTCGATGCCGGCTGCGGCGAGGGCTACTACCTGCGCCAGCTCGCTGCCGCGTCGGGTGAAGGACGCACGCTGGCCGTGCTCGGCCTGGATATTTCGAAGTGGGCGGTGCTGGCCGCCGCCAAACAGGACAAGCGGCCGAACTGGATCGTCGGCAGCAATGCCAATCTGCCGGTGCTGCCGGCCACGCTCGACCTGGTGCTGTGTCTGTTCGGCTTCCCGGTGTATGGCGAGTTTGCGCGCGTCCTCAAGCCGGGCGGCGTGCTGCTGCAGGTCGATGCCGGGCCGGAGCACCTGCGCGAGTTGCGCGAAATCATCTATCCTGCGTTGAAGCCCGAGCGTCCCGCCGAGTCGCCGGTCCCGGCCGGTTTTGGCCTCCTGTCCACGGAAACTGTCCGTTTCCCGCTGGCCATCGAGGGCGCCGAGCAGATAGCTGACCTGCTGGCCATGACGCCGCATCTCTACCGGGCCAGTGCCGAGGGGCGGGCGCGGGCGGCGGCACTGACGGCGTTGACGGTGACCGTCGACGTTCGCCTGAGCCGGTTCGGGCGCCTCGCCTGAGCATCGGGAAGGTCAGCGCTTTTTCAGTTGCATCAAACGATTTGCCAGGCGGACGGGTGACAATGGCCGCCATCGTCTTTCACCGGATTGCTTTGCCATGACCTTTCGCCATTCCCTTGCCGCGCTGGCCGTTTTGTTGGCCTCCACCGCCCTGCAGGCCGAGGAGGCCAAGCCCGTCGATAACACGCCGAAAATGGCGTATGGCTTGCTGATGCAGCAGGGTGAGCGGCTGATTTTCTCGCCCTGCCGTGACCGCAGCTACGCCAATGTCGAGGACGTTTCGACAGATGGCAGCGTGACCAGGGCGCTCAACAGCGTCGGGCTTGCAGCCGGCAAGCGGCTTTACGTCGAACTGCTCGGCGTGCTCGACAACGGGACCTTGAAGGCGTTGGCCTTCAACATGGCGCGCGTCGAAGGGCGCTGCCAGATGCCGGGCGGAAAGGAAGAGTCGTGGCGGGCGGCCGGCAACGATCCGGCCTGGGCGCTGGTCGCCGGTGGCGAATACGTCCGCCTTCAGCGCTACGGCAAACCCGAGGTTGTGCTGCCTTATACGGAATTCCGGAGCGAAGGGAATGTCAGTCGCTACGACGGCAGCGCCGACCGCAACAAGATGGCCATCCGCCTCGAAAAGACCGTCTGCCGGGATGTTCAGGCCAACGGCGCTTTCGCGTGGAGCGCCTCGGTCGAGCTGAATGGCGAGGTGCTCAGGGGCTGTGCCTGGCAGCGTTGATTTGACGGATTGCTACGGTCAACCGGGAAAAACGGCCAAAATTCAAGTCGTCGAAAAGGTGAAGGCGTCGGCGAAGAACTCTTCTTCCGGCATGCCTTGCGCCGCGAAGTCGCGTTTGGCCGCCTCGATCATGAGCGGCGACCCGCAGGCATAGACCTGGTAGCCGGAAAGGTCGGGAAAATCGGCCAGCACCGCCTGGTGCACGAAGCCGGTACGACCGGTCCATGCGTCGCCGGCTGCCGGCTCGGAGAGCACCGGGATGTAGCTGATGTTGGCGTGGTCGGCCGCCCATTTTTCCGGCAGCCCGTTCTGGTACAGGTCGACACGCGCCTTGGCGCCCCAGTAGATGAACATCGGCCGGCTGATGCCCTTGGCAATGGCGTGTTCGACGATGGATTTGACTGGCGCGAAGCCCGTACCACCGGCAAGCAGGATCATCGGTTTCGACGAATCCTCGCGCAGGTAGAAGCTGCCGTGCGGGCCATTGAAACGCAGGATGTCGCGGACCTTCAAGGTCGAGAAAACCTGCTCGGTGAACAGGCCGCCGGGCACGTGGCGAATATGCAGTTCCAGAACGGTTTCATCGCGCGGCGGGCTGGCCAGCGAATAGCTGCGCTTCTTGCCGTCCTTGAGCAGGATGTCGATGTACTGGCCGGCGAGAAATTGGAAACGTTCGCTGGCCGGCAGGCGCAGGTGCATTTCGATGACATCCGGCGCCAGCTTGTCGAGCTTCTCGATGCGCGAGGGCAGGGTCTTGACCGGAATGTCGCTGGCCAGGGCCAGTTGCTTGCACTCGATGACCAGATCGGTCTGTGCGCTGGCGCAGCAGAACAGGGTCATGCCGGCCGCTTTTTCCTCGTCGGTCAGGGCGTGTGGCTGCGCCTTGCCATGGTCGACCGTGCCGCTGACCACCTTGCCCTTGCAGGCGCCGCAGGCCCCATCCTTGCAGCCGTAAGGCAGAATCAGGCCCTGGCGCAGGCCGGCGTCGAGCAGGGTCTCGTCGGCTTCGGCGCTGAAAGCGCGGCCGCTCGGCTGGATGGTGATCTGGTAGCTCATAATTTCCCCTTGGTCGTCGGCTACAATGCCGGCGTGCAAAAAATCCTGATTGTCGGCAGCGGGGACGTTGCCCGCCGCATCCAGCCGGGCGGCTGAATGGCGTGCTGCAGGGGCGCGGCCGGTGCTGGCCGATCTCGATGACCGGGGCAGCCTGCAGCGCATCGCCGGACTGGCCGACAGCATTCTGCATCTGGCGCCTCCGCCCGGCGAAGGCCGTCACGACACGCGTACCCGCAACCTGCTGGCTGCCTTGGGCAAGAGCAAAAGTCTACCACGGCGTCTCGTTTACGTAAGCACGACGGGGGTTTATGGCGACTGTGGCGGGGATCTGATCGACGAAACGCGCCGCCTCAATCCGGAGAGCACCCGGGCCGGCCGCCGGGTCGATGCCGAACATTGTCTGCGCCTATGGGGCGAGCGGACCGGCGTCAAAGTCTCGATCCTGCGCGCCCCGGGTATCTATGCTGCCGACCGTCTGCCCATCGAGCGCCTGAACAAGGGGCTGCCGGCGCTGTGCGCGGCCGATGACGGCTACACCAACCACATCCACGCCGACGACCTCGCGGCGGCCTGTGTCGCCGCGCTGCGTCATGGCGGCGCCAACCGCGTCTACAATGTCGTCGATGATTCCGACCTGAAGATGGCCGAGTACTTCGACCGGGTTGCCGATGCCTTTGCCCTGCCGCGCCCGCCGCGCATTTCGCGGGAGGAGGCGGCGAGAACCTTGTCGCCGGTGCAGATGTCCTTCATGCGCGAATCGCGGCGTATCGGCAACCAGCGCCTGAAAACAGAATTAAAACTAAAGCTCGCCTTCCCGAGCGTCGATGTCGGGATCGCCGAGGCAGTTTCAAGGAGAAACGCATGCTCGTCGTAAAGACCCTGCATATCTGGATGGTCATTTCGTGGTTTGCCGGCCTGTTCTATCTGCCGCGCATTTTCGTCAATCTGGCCATGGTGCCGGCCGACAGTGTCGCCGAGCGCGACCGTCTGTTGCTGATGGCCGGCAAGCTGTACAAATTCATGACGCCGCTTGGCGTGTTCGCCGTGTTGACCGGCCTGTGGCTGTGGTTCGGCTACGGTATTTCCGGTGGTTGGCTGCATGCGAAGACCACGCTGGTCGCCGTACTTGCCATTTACCACTGGCATTGCGGCCGGGTGCTCAAGCAGTTTCAGGGCGGCGGCAACAAGAAAACCCACATCTGGTACCGTTTCTATAACGAACTGCCGGTGATCGTCCTGCTCATCGTCCTCTTCCTCGTCGTCCTCAAGCCCTTCTGACATGAATACCTATTTCGCAATCTGCCCGCGCGGGCTGGAAGAACATCTGCTCGAGGAACTTCGTGCCGTCGGGGGCGAAGACCTGCGGACGACGCACGGCGGCGTTTTCTTTTCCGGCGACTGGTCGGTCTGTTACCGGGCCAATCTCGAGTCGCGGCTGGCTACCCGCATCCTGTGGCACATCGTCAAGGGGCCGTACCAGAAGGAAGAAGACATCTACCGGCTGGCCGTTCGCCAGTTGTGGCCGAATCACTTCGACGTGACGCGCACGATGCGTGTGGTGACGACGGCCATCAAGTGCCCGCTCAAATCGCTTGATTTCGTCACGCTGCGCGTCAAGGACGCCGTCTGCGACCGATTCCGCGAGGACCGCGGCGATCGGCCGAATATCGAGACGCGCCATCCGGATGTCAGCATTCACGTTTTCCTTTCCGAAAACGAATGTACCCTGTACCTCGATACCTCCGGTCAACCGCTGTGGCAGCGCGGTTTCCGCAAGGCCAGCGTGGATGCGCCGCTCAAGGAAAACCTGGCGGCCGGCATTCTCAAGATCACCGGTTGGCAGCCTGGCACGCCGCTGGTCGACCCGATGTGCGGCAGCGGTACCTTCCTGCTCGAAGCCGTGCAGATGGCGCTCGACCGGGCGCCCGGCCTGGATCGCGGCTTTGCCTTCGAGATGCTGCGCAATTTCGAGGCGCTCAACTGGGCGAACATCCGTCAGGCCGCCGAAGCGCGCGTCAAGCCAGCCGAGCCGATGGACATCCGCGGCTACGACATCGACGACAAGGCGGTCAGAGCCACCCGGCGCAACCTGCAGGAAGCCGGTTTTGGCGGCATTGTGACGGTCGACCGTGAAGATCTGCTCGAAACGCAACCGCTGACCGATCACGGCATCCTGGTCACCAATCCGCCCTACGGTGAACGCATTGGCGAGCAGGACGAGCTGGCCGCTTTCTATCCGCAGCTCGGCTCGGCCTTGAAAAAACACTGGGCCGGCTGGAGCTGTTTCTTCTTCACAGCCGACCTGCGTTTGCCTAAACTGGTCGGGCTCAAACCGAGCCGCAAGACGCCGCTGTTCAACGGTCCGCTCGAGTGCCGCCTGTTTGAAATTCGCATGGTCGCCGGGAGTAACCGCAAGGCCTAGGCAAGCCTTGGTTGATGCAATCCAATAAGCATGGGGTTTTGATTTTGGTCAGTTTGTTCGGCCAAGCACCATGCGACGATTTAACTTAAATTCCGTAATTAATAATTCAGGAGATAGCGCATGACCTTTCAGGCCCTGTACCAACAAAAACGCATGTCCGCAGCCGATGCCATTCGTGTCGTCAAGAATGGCGACACCATCGTCGTTCCGACCGCCGTCGGCGAACCGCCCAGCCTGCTGGCTGCGCTGTCGGAGGCGCGCCGGGATTTCCGCGACGTAGAAGTTTCGCAGATTCTGGCCGTGCGCAAATATGGCTATCTGGACCCGGAAACCGTCGACAACGTTCGTCACACCGCCTATTTCTACAGCGGCGCCACCCGCCCCGGCGGCAAGGATGGCTGGGTCGATTTCATCCCTGCCTATTTCTCCGAAATGCCGTCCTTGCTCAACCGCGGCCTGATGCCGGCCGATGTCGTGTTCACCATGGCCTCGCCTATGGACCAGCATGGTTTCTTCTCGCTGTCGCTGGCTGCCGACTACACGATGGCCGCCATCGATCGGGCGCGTGTTGTCGTGCTTGAAGTCAATCCGAACGTGCCCTTTGCCAACGGCGACTGCCACATCCACATTTCGCAGGTGGCCGCGCTGTGCGAGAGCGACGAGCCGATTCTCGAAGTCGGCCTGCCGAAGATCGGCCCGGTCCAGGAAGCCATCGGCAAATACGTTGCCGACATGATCCCCGATGGCGCCACCTTGCAGATCGGCTACGGTGGCATCCCCGACGCGGTGGTCATGCAGCTGACTGACAAGCACGATCTCGGCATTCACACCGAAATGGTCGGCGACGGCATCATGTCGCTGGTCGAAGCCGGCGTCGTGACCAATCGCAAGAAGAACTACCACCACGGCAAGATGCTGGCCACCTTCGCGCTCGGCTCGAAGAAACTCTACCAGTTCATGCACCGCAACCCGGCGCTCGAAATGCACCCGGTCGATTTCACCAACGACCCCTATCTGGCCGGCCAGAACGACAACCTGCACGCCATCAACGCGACCATGCAGATCGACTTCCTCGGCCAGTGCGGCTCGGAAAGCCTGGGGCCGATTCCCTATTCGGGGACCGGCGGCCAGTCCGATTTCGTGCGCGCCGCCAACCGCTCGAAGGGCGGCAAGGCCTTCATCGTGCTGCCATCTACCGCCAAGGACGACACCATTTCGCGCATCGTGCCGACTCTCTCTCCGGGAACCCACGTGTCGACGAGCAAGAACGACATCAACTACGTCGTTACCGAATTCGGCGTCGCCCAACTGCGTGGCAAGACTGCCAAGCAGCGCACCGAAGCGTTGATCGGCATCGCCCACCCGGACTTCCGCGGCGAACTGCGCGACGCGGCTAAGCGCCTGAAACTGCTCTGAGGGGGCGACGATGATTCTGCAAAAGCAATTTTCCGATCAGGAACTGTCGCAGATCATCGAGGAGGGCGCCATTTACATGTGCGCCTGTCCGGCCCAGGTGGCGGTGCAGTTGCGCAGCCTGCGCGAGTTGTACCGCTATCAGAATACCTGCGAAGCCGATCCTGGCAACGACCTCCGGGTTCACCAGGCGATTGCCGAAGCGACCTTGCGGGCGCATGCGCTGATGGAGGACTGCATGGTGAAAATTCTTGCCATCGAAGGTTGGGACCGGACGACGCTGAAAATGCCGGAGGGCCTGCGTCGTCGACGCGATGAACTGATCGCCCGGGACGACTGAGGCAGCTCGCTTTTCCGCTTACAACTTGTAGCAAATTTAATCGCCGGTCCGGCCTAAAATTGACTATCGTTTAATTGTGGTCAAGGAAGGCTGGAGTACCCCATGAAAGCGGCAAAAATCCTGATGGTTATCCTCGCCGTGCTGATGGCCGGCATGGCGACGAGTGCCTCGGCCCACAGCCCGCGGGTCCGTTTCGGCGTGCATGTTGGCGTCCCGGTCTGGGGGCCAGTCTGGGGACCGGTCTGGTACCCGCCACCTTACTATTACCCGCCGCAGGTCATCGTCGTGCCGCCTTCGCCGCCGCCGGTGTACATTGAGCAGGCACAGGATGGGCCGGCCGAGTCGGACCAGCAGTACTGGTATTACTGCACGAGCGCGAAGGGCTATTACCCCTACATCAAGGAATGTCCTGGCGGTTGGCAGAAAGTTCTGCCGCAACCGGAGAAATGATAATGGCTGACAACAAATCGCTGCTTCGCCGTTTCGGCCTGATCGGTGGCGCGTTGCTGTTGGGCGCGTGCACCGTATTGCCGACAGGGCCGAGCGTTATGGTCCTGCCGGGAACCGGGCAGAGTATTGAGCGTTTCACGGTGGATGACGGCTATTGCCGGCAGTTCGCCCATGTCCAGATTGGTGGCAAGACAGCTGGGGACGCGGCCAAAGAATCGGCCGTGACCAGTGCGGCAGTCGGCGCAGCGGTTGGCGCGGTGGCCGGGGCCGCCATTGGTGGTGATGGCCGTGGCGCGGCAACGGGAGCCGGCGTCGGTTTGCTGCTCGGCAGCGCGACCGGGGCAGACAGCGCTCGTGCCTCGGGTATCGGCACGCAGCGCCAATACGACAACGCCTACATCCAGTGCATGTACAGCAAGGGGCACCGGGTGCCCGTACCGGCCAACATGGCTTACCCGCGTGCGGTGCGGTCTACCGATGCCGGCATTCCGCCGCCGCCTCCGGGAGCGCCGCCTCCGCCGCCACCCAACGTGAAGTAGGCAGAATAAAAAACGCCCGGCGGGACATGCCGGGCGTTTTCATTTTTGGCCGTTATTGTCGGTCGACCGTAGCAATCGCTTCTGGGTGTCAGGCCACGCCGGCGCTGTGCGCCTGCTGGTCGGCCCAGTAACTCGAACGGACCATCGGCGCGCAGGCGGCGCCGGTGAAGCCCATTTTTTTCGCTTCTTCTTCGTACATCTTGAAAATGTCGGGATGGACGTAGCGGGTGACCGGCAGGTGGTGGCCGGAGGGCGCCAGATATTGGCCGATGGTCAGCATTTCGACGTCGTGGGCACGCAGGTCGCGCATGACTTCGAGGATTTCCTCATCGGTTTCGCCGAGGCCGACCATCAGGCCGGACTTGGTGGAAACGTCAGGGTAACGGGCCTTGAACTGCTTGAGGAAGTCGAGCGAGTGCTTGTAGTCGGCGCCGGGGCGGGCCTGCTTGTAGAGGCGCGGCACGGTTTCCATGTTGTGGTTGAGGACGTCGGGCAGGGCGCCGCCGAGGACGTCGAGGGCGACATCCATGCGGCCGCGGAAGTCGGGCACCAGCGTTTCGATGGTGGTGGTCGGCGACAGATCGCGGGTGTTGCGGATGACGTCGACGAAATGCTGGGCGCCGCCATCGCGCAGGTCGTCGCGGTCGACGCTGGTGATCACGACATAACGCAGCTTCAGCATGGCGACTGATTCGGCCAGTTCGCGCGGCTCGTCCGGGTTGGGCGGCAGCGGCTGGCCGTGGCCGACGTCGCAGAAAGGGCAGCGCCGCGTGCAGATGTCGCCGAGGATCATGAAGGTCGCCGTGCCGCGGCCGAAGCACTCGCCGATGTTCGGGCAGGTGGCTTCTTCGCAGACGGTGTGCAGCTTCTTTTCGCGCAGCATGGACTTGATTTCGCCGAAGCGCCCGGCGCTGTTGCCGGCCTTGACGCGGATCCACTCGGGTTTGCGCAGCGGGGTGTCGACCGGCACGATCTTGATGGGGATGCGTGCGGTTTTGAGTTCGCCTTTTTGCTTGACGCCTTTTTCAGCCATGTTGTTTGTCCAGTTGCTGTAGCAAGTGTTGAGAGAGTTGCTCGCCGGCCTCGTGAGCGGTGAGCGGGATGTTCAGGTCGGTGGTCTGGATGACCTTCAGACCAGCGTAGCCGCAGGGATTGATGGCGGCGAAGGGGGAAAGATCCATGTCGACGTTGAGCGAGACGCCGTGGTACGAGCAGCCGTTGCGGATGCGCAGGCCGAGGGCAGCAATCTTGGCTTCGCCGACATAGACGCCCGGTGCGCCATCGCGGCGCTCGGCCGTGACTTCGTGTTCAGCCAGCAGGTCGATGACGGCCTGTTCGATGGCGGTGACCAGTTCGCGCACCTTGATTTTCAGGCGGGCAAGGTCGAGCAGCAGGTAGATCACGACTTGCCCGGGGCCGTGGTAAGTGACCTGGCCGCCACGGTCGATCTTGACGGTGGGGATGCCGATGTCGCGCAGGATATGTTCCGGCTTGCCGGCCTGGCCGAGGGTGTACACCGGCGGATGCTCGACGATCCAGATTTCGTCCGGCGTTTCGGCCGTCCGGCTGGCGGTGAAATCCTGCATGGCCTGGAAGGTCGGTGCGTAGTCAACCTGTCCCAGGCGTTTGACAACAGGAGGCACTTACAGCACGACCTTGATCATCGGATGGCCGCTCAGGTCGGTGTATAGCGCATCGAGTTGCGGCTTGGAGGTGGCGGTCACGGTGCACGTCAGGCTCAGGTAGTTGCCGCCAGAACTGGCGCGCATTTCCATCGTTGCCCCATCGAAGTCCGGGGCGTGCGTGGTGACAATTTCAAGGACGACCTGCGCCAGGCTGTCGTCAGCCTTGCCCATGATCTTGAGCGGGAATTCACAGGGGAATTCGAGGAGGGTGTCCTTGTACGAAGCCATTTCAGCCTTTGCGCATTACGGTGTTCTTGAAGTCCTGGTACCACTGCCACATCTGCTTGCCGAGCGGCCCGGGCTGGCCCGCGTTTGGCCCGTTACCGATTGGTTGGCCGTCGAGTGTCGTGATCGCCAGGATTTCTTTGGTCGATGAGGTCATCCAGACCTCGTCGGCGGCACGAAGTTCAGTTTCTTCGATTTCGGCGATTTTTACCGGTTGACCGTGGGATTCGGCCAGTTCGAGGATGACGTCGTAGGTTATGCCCGGCAGCATCAGGTGGGTCTTGGGCGGGGCATGCAACACGCCATCCTTGACGATGAAAATGTTCGAGGCGGCACCTTCCTTCATGAAGCCGTCTCGAATCAGCAGCGCTTCGGCACAGCCCTGGTCGACGGCCTGCTGGCGGGCCAGCACGTTGGCAAGCAGCGAGATGACCTTGAGGTCGCAACGCGACCAGCGCAAGTCGGGCACGGTGATCGCCGCGACGCCCTTGGCGCGGATCTCGGCCGGCGTCGTGACCAGCGGTGATGAAAAGGCGAAGGCGGTCGGTTGCACGCTTGCCGGCGGAAAAGCGTGGTCCCGCTTGTCGTCGGTGCCGCGTGTGACTTGCAGGTAGATCGACTGGTCTTCCCACGGTGCGGTTTCGATCAACTTGAAAACCACTTCTTTCCAGCCGTCGGCGCTCAGCGGATTAGCCAGCTTGATGCCGTCCAGCGTCGCCTGCAGTCGTTTCAGATGCTCATCGACACGAAAAACCCGGCGCGAATAGACCGGGATCACTTCGTAGACGCCGTCGCCGTACAGAAAGCCGCGGTCGAGCGGCGAAATGCTCGCTTCGGCCAGCGGCTTGAACTGGCCGTTCAGGTAAACGGGATCGGCGACGTAGGGCGTCATGGGTTTAGTTGAACCAGAGTCGAATAGTGTCGAGGATACGAACGAAGATATTGCCGAGCGGCACATTTTCAAGAGCGACGACCGGATATTCGTTATACGGCTTGCCGTCGATGCTGACCTTGAGCATGCCGAGTTTCTGGCCGGCGTCAACCGGCGCAATGATGCGCGGTTCAGCGATGAACTCCGACTTGATCTTGTCGGCGTAACCCTTGGGCACGGCTATCGTCAGGTCATTCGCGAAACCGGCCTTGACCTCGCTCTGCGCCCCCTTCCAGGCGCGCACCATGGCGACGGCCTGGTCTTTGGCCTGCACCGTCACGGCGTCGTAGGAGATGTAGCCCCAATTGAGCAGCTTCTGCGATTCGCTGGCCCGTGCGCCATCCGAATCGGTGCCGAGAACGACCGAGAGCAGGCGGCGCTTGTCGCGCAGGGCGGAAGAGATCAGGCAGTAGCCGGCGGCTTCGGTGTGGCCCGTCTTCACGCCATCGACGGTGGGGTCGATGTAGAGCAGGCGGTTGCGGTTGGGCTGGGTGATATTGTTGTAGCGGAATTCCTTCATCGAGTAATACTTCTTGTATTCCTCGGGGAAGTCGCGGATCAGGGCGGCAGCGAGCAGGGAGAGATCACGTGCCGTGGTGTAGTGCTCGGGATCGGGCAGGCCGGTCGCGTTGCGGAAGCTTGAGGCATTCATGCCCAGTCGTTGCGCCTCGCGGTTCATCATCTGTGCGAAATTCTCTTCGCTGCCGGCAATGCCTTCGGCCAGCGTGACGCAGGCGTCGTTGCCGGACTGGACGATCATGCCCTTGATCAGGTCTTCCACCGGCACCTGCGTGTCGACGCGGATGAACATCTTCGAGCCACCGGTGCGCCAGGCTTTTTCGGAAACCGGCAGGGGCTGGTCGAGCGCAAGGGTCTTGTTGTGCAGGGCGGCGAAGGTCAGGTAAGCCGTCATCAGCTTGGTCAGCGAGGCTGGTTCCAGGCGCTCGTCGGATTTTTCCGAGGTCAGCACCTGATTCGAAGCCATTTCCAGCAGCAGCCACGATTTGGCGGCCAGTGCCGGCGGTACGGGCAGTTGCTGGGCCATTGCCTGGGCGGCAAAGGCGAGACTCAAGGCGAGAAGGACAGTCTTGCGGAACAGCGACATTGTTTTGACTTTGTTTTGCGTTGGGGGGTGGAAATTATACCCCTGGCGCAATCGCGGCCTGTGGCGCTGCGGCGCAAAGCGCCTCGACGGCCGGATGACGGATGCGGCGCTCGTTCGAGATGGCGAAGATGTGTTCGCTGACCCCGGTCATGGCGCCGAGCGGAACGGCCTGCAACTGGCTGGCAACTTGCTCGGCAAGGGCCAGCGGGGCCGGGAAAATGCCCAGCCCGCCGCGCCCAAAGGTCGTCAGCAAGGCGCTGTCCTCGAATTCGCCAACGATTTTGGGATGGATGTTCGCGTTTTCCAGCCAACGATCGATGCGGCCGCGCAGTGCGTTGTGGCGGGTGGGCAGGAGCAGCGGAGCGCCATTCAGGCTCTGCGGAAATTCCGGGCGGTAGCGCTCGGCCAATTCGGGTGCCGCGAACAAACCTGTTGAGAAATCCCCGAGCGGTGTGCTGAACACCTTGAGATTGGCGTTCACCGGCGCCGCCCGGTCGGTCAACACGACATCCAGCCGGTGCAGGGCGAGGTCGGCGAGCAGGGCGTCGAATTCGCCTTCGTCGCAGATCAGACGGACATCGGTCGGCATGCTGGTTACCGTAGACAGAAGGCGATAGGCCAGCAGCTTGGGGATGCCGTCGGAAATTCCGGCCCGCAGGCGAAGTGTGGACTCGCTTCCGCTATTTTCAACGGCATCGACCAAGGCATCGCCGAGCTGGAAAATCTGGTCGGCGTAACCCTGGGCGACACGACCCGCCTCGCTCAGCACGAGGCCGCGTCCCTGACTGTTGAACAGCGCCTTGCCCAGCTGCCGTTCGAGCAACGAAAGCTGGCCACTGATGGTCTGAACTGCAACGCCAAGGCGTTCGGCGGCCCGAGTGATGCTGCCCTCCTGAGCGACGACCCAGAAATAATGGAGATGTTTGAAGTTGAGCGGTGTCATGGGTTCAGCAGAAAAAAACGAATAGTTTTTCCATTTTGCTCTCATTTTTCGGTTTGTTGCAATGCAATACCATTCGCCCGTTTCTCTTTTGAGGAGTTGATCATGAAACGCATTGTCCTTTTTCTCGCCACCAACCTCGCCGTCATGCTGGTTCTCAGCGTGGCCACCAGCCTGCTCGGCGTCAATCGCTATCTGACTGCCAATGGCTTGAATATTGGGATGTTGTTCGCCTTCGCCGCGGTGATCGGTTTCGGTGGCGCCTTCATCTCGCTGCTCATGTCGAAGACCATGGCCAAGTGGAGTACCGGCGCCCGGGTCATCGCGTCGCCGAGCTCGTCGACCGAGATGTGGCTGGTCGATACCGTCGCCAAGCTGGCCAAGCGCGCCAACCTGCCGATGCCGGAAGTCGCCATCTACGACGGCGAGCCGAATGCTTTCGCCACCGGCGCCACCAAAAACAGTTCGCTGGTCGCCGTGTCCACCGGTCTGTTGCAGGGCATGACGCGCGACGAGGCTGAAGCCGTCCTGGCCCACGAAGTCGCCCATATCGCCAACGGCGACATGGTGACGCTGACCCTGATCCAGGGCGTGGTGAATACCTTCGTTGTCTTCCTGTCACGCATCGTCGGCTACGTGGTCGATGGTTTCCTGCGCCGCGGTGACAGCGAAAATACCGGCCCGGGCATTGGTTACATGGTGACCAGCATGATCTGCGAAGTGGTCTTCGGTCTGCTCGCCAGCATCATCGTCGCCTGGTTCTCGCGTCAGCGCGAATTCCGCGCAGATGCAGGCGCTGCCGGCCTCATGGGCTCGCCGGTGCCGATGCAAAACGCGCTGCGTCGCTTGGGCAACCTGCATACCGAGCCGCTGCCGCAAAACATGGCGGCTTCGGGCATAGCTGGCGGCGGGAGCTGGATGGCCCTGTTCTCGACCCATCCGCCGCTTGAGCAACGTATTGCCGCCTTGGGGAGCCGTTGACCGTAGCCAGCCAATGGCGCGCGGTTTGCTAAGCAAATTTTATGATGCATTGCACAAAAGTACTCACCTTCGCTTTGGGCATGGGGGCGACGCTAGCCGTCGCCCAGCCCGAGTTCGATCTGCCGAAACTCGAGGCGCTGGCCTTGTCGTCCAGCCGCGCCGTCCTGTCGGCGCGCGACCAGATCACGGCTGCGCGCTATGCGGTCGATAGTGCTGGCGCCTTTCCCAACCCCGAACTGGAATATCTCGGCGGGACGTCGCGCAGCCGCGGAGTGGGGGGCAATACTGGTGATGCGCGCAGCGTCACGCTGACCCAGCCGCTTGATATGCCGTGGCGGCGGGCGGTGCGTATTGGTGCAGCGGAGGCGGGGCTGGAGTCGACGATGGCTGCAGTCAGGGCCTTTGAGGCGGAGACGCTGGCCCGCCTGCGCCTGCGCTATTTTGAGGTCTTGCGGCGTGATGTCGAGTTGAGCAATACGCGTGAAGATCTGGCGGCCATGGAGAGTGTGCGCTCACGCATCGCCTTGCGTGTGGAAACCGGCGAGGCACCACGTTTCGAGTTGATCAAGGCTGACGCGGAATTGCTGAATGTCCAGAAGATTGCGCAGGCGGCCGGTTTCCGGGGTGAGCAGGCGCGTTTGCAGTTGCGCCAGAGTGTAGGCGGC
Source organism: Betaproteobacteria bacterium HGW-Betaproteobacteria-6 (assembly GCA_002842145.1). GTDB lineage: Bacteria > Pseudomonadota > Gammaproteobacteria > Burkholderiales > Rhodocyclaceae > Azonexus. The sequence goes on from PHCF01000047.1 coordinate 19,378, forward strand.
GGGTTGCCGGCTGATTTTGCTCTGCGCGGCAGCTTGCGCGATGTTCCGGAGCTGCCCACGCTAGATGGCTTGCGCAAGCAATTGGCTGAAACCAGCCCGGATTTGGCGAGGGCGCGCTCGGAAATGGCGCGCGCCCAGCATCAGCTTGCTCTCGAACGCTACCAGCGCTGGCCCCAAGTAGCGCTCAAGGCAGGCATGGACGAGGATCCCGAAACGCGCGCCAGCAAGCTTGGCGTCGTTGTCTCGATTCCTTTGTGGGACCGCCGTAGCGGCCCGGTAGGCGAGGCCTCGGCACAGTTGTCGCGGGCCCGTCATGACCTGGCTGCGCAGGAGTTCTCGCTGGCCCAGCAGCTGGAAATTGCCTTCCAGCAATATGAAATTGCCCAGGCTCAGGTCGTCGCACTGGAGTCCGGGATTCTCAAGCAGGCCGAAGCGGCCGTGAAGGTGGCGGAAGCCGCCTATCGCTTTGGCGAGCGTGGCTTTCTCGAGGTGCTCGATGCGCAGCGCGTTTTTCGGGCGGCTCGTGCCGAGCTGATTACTGCGCGCTATGAACTGGCTGCGGCCTGGGTTGAAATTGAACGACTACGGGCCATCCCCGGAGGAAAAGAATAATGAAAAAAGCCCTGATTTTGCTGTTGACCGTGGTAACGCTGGCCGGCTGCAATCAAGAGAACAACAATTCGGCCGCGCAGCAGGCGCGCGACCCTTTGAGCGTTTCGCCCTCGCCGGAGTTGCTGAGTCTGCTCAAGTTGGACGAAGCAGGTACCCAGTCTGTAGCCGAAACCCTGCGCGTCAGCGGGCGTATCGATTTTGACGAACAGCGCCTGGCTCGCATTGGCGCCACGGTGACAGGCCGGGTAACGGATATCGACGCGCTGCTGGGTCAGAGCGTCAAAAAGGGCGAGATTCTCGCCCGGTTGAACAGCAGCGAGTTGTCCAGCCAGCAGCTGGCTTATCTCAAGGCCCGAGCCGAACTGGAGCTGAATCGGCGCAATGCCGAACGTGCCAAGGCCTTGTTTGAGGCCGACGTGATCGGGGCGGCCGAACTGCAGCGTCGGGAAAGCGAATACCAGATATCCAAGGCTGAAACGCGGGCGGCCAGCGATCAACTGCAACTGCTCGGTGTGGGTCCGGCCGCCATCGAGCGCCTTGGCAAGCAAGGCGAAGTCAATTCGGTAACGCCGGTGGTGGCTACCCTGAATGGCGTCGTCGTCGAACGCAAGCTGGCGCAGGGGCAGGTCGTGCAACCGGCCGATTCCCTGTTTGTCGTCGCGGATTTATCGCGTGTGTGGGCCGTGGCTCAGGTGCCCGAGCAGCAGGTTAGCCAGGTAAAGGCCGGGCAGTCGGTCACGATCGAAGTGCCGGCGCTGGGTAATGAAAAGCTGGTCGGCAAACTGATTTTTGTCGGTCAGACCATCGATCCGGAGACGCGAACGGTCCTCGTCCGTACCGAGCTGGATAACCGCGATGGCCGCCTCAAGCCGGCCATGCTGGCTTCGATGCTGATCGAAGCCAAACCGGTTGAGCGGCTGGTCGTGCTGGCCAGCGCTGTTGTTCGCGAAAACGACGAGGACCACGTCTTCGTCGCCGAGAGCGATGGTGCCTTCCGCCTTCACAAGGTCAAACTGGGTCCTGAGCAGGGCGGAATGCGCATTGTCCTGTCCGGCCTCAACGGCGGGGAAAAACTCGTGGTCGACGGGGCTTTTCACCTGAACAACGAGCGCAATCGCATGGAAATGGAGGGCTCGTGATCGAGTCACTCGTTCGCGGGGCGCTCAAGCAGCGCCTGATCGTCGCGGTGATCGCCACCGTCCTTTTCTTTTTCGGACTCGACGCGGCACGCAAGCTGTCGGTCGACGCCTTCCCCGACGTGACCAATGTCCAGGTCCAGATCGCCACCGAGGCCACCGGCCGTTCGCCCGAAGAGGTCGAGCGCTTTGCCACGGTGCCGCTGGAGGTCGCGATGACCGGTCTGCCCGGGCTGGAAGAAATGCGCTCTCTCAACAAGCCGGGCCTGTCGCTGATCACCCTGGTTTTCAACGACAAGACCGACGTCTATTTTGCCCGCCAGCTCGTCATGGAGCGTCTGCTCGAAGTTGGCTCGCGCTTGCCGGCCGGCATCTCGCCCGTGCTCGGTCCCGTGTCGACCGGTCTCGGCGAGGTTTATCAATACACGCTCGAGCGGCCCGATGACGGTGACCGGACCCTCAGCGTCGAAGAACTGATGAAGCGCCGGATTGCCCAGGACTGGGTGGTGCGCCCCTTGCTGCGCTCGATTCCGGGGGTGGCGGAGATCAATTCGCAGGGCGGTTATGCCAAGCAGTATCAGGTGCTGGTCAATCCCGACAAGCTGCGCCATTTCGGGCTCAGTGTGGCCGACGTCTATCAGGCGGTCGGACGCAACAACGCCAATGCCGGCGGCGGCGTTTTGCCGCAATACGCCGAGCAGTACCTGATTCGCGGCGTTGGCCTGGTCCGCGACCTGGAAGACCTGCGCGCCATCGTGCTCAAGGAAAAGGACGGCGTGCCGGTTTACGTGCGCGATGTCGCCGATGTGCAGATCGGCCACGATGTCCGGCAGGGCGCCGTGATCAAGAACGGCACGACCGAGGCGGTCGGTGGCGTGGTCATGATGATCGCCGGCGGCAACGCCAAGGAAGTGGTCAGCCGGGTCAAGGCGCGGGTCGAGGAAATCAACCGCAAGGGCATGCTGCCCGATGGCCTGAAGATCGCGCCGTATTACGACCGCTCCGAACTGGTCGATGCGGCGCTGTGGACGGTGACCAAGGTGCTGCTCGAAGGCGTCGCGCTGGTTGTCGTCGTGCTCTTCCTGTTCCTTGGTGACGTCCGGTCATCGCTGATTGTCGTCGGTACCCTGGTGCTGACGCCCCTGCTGACGTTCATGGCGATGAACAAGCTCGGCATTTCAGCCAACCTGATGTCGCTGGGTGGCCTGGCCATCGCCATCGGCCTGATGGTCGACGGTTCGGTGGTGGTCGTCGAGAACGCCTTCCTGCAACTCGGCCGCCATGCCAAGACTGGCGAGAGTCAGTTGCGGGTCATTTTGCGCGCGGTGGTCGAGGTGGCGACACCGGTCATCTTCGGCGTCGGCATCATCATTCTCGTCTTCCTGCCGCTGATGACCCTTCAGGGTATGGAAGGCAAGATGTTTGCGCCGCTGGCTTACACCATTGCCATTGCGCTGGCTATTTCGCTGGTCCTGTCGATGACCCTGACGCCGGTGATGTCGACCTACCTGCTCAAGCCGCCGGCTCACGATGGCGACCACGACACTAGGTTGATCGCTGCGATGAAGCGCCGCTACCTCAAGATGCTGCACTGGGCGCTGGGCAACGAGCCAAAGACGGTGATTTTTGCGGTTGGCGCTTTCATCCTGACGATTGGTACGCTGCCTTTCCTTGGCACAGCCTTCATTCCGGAAATGAAGGAAGGTTCCGTCGTGCCGGGTATCAACCGCGTGCCCAACATCTCGCTCGACGAGTCGATCAAGATGGAAATGGAGGCCATGCGGTTGGTCATGCAGGTGCCGGGCGTCAAGTCGGCGGTGTCCGGCGTTGGTCGTGGCGAATCGCCGGCCGACCCGCAGGGGCCGAACGAATCGACACCGATCGTCAGTCTCAAACCGCGTAGCGAATGGCCGTCCGGCTGGACGCAGGAGGATATTCAGGACGCCATGCGCGAAAAACTGAAGGTGTTGCCGGGCGTACAGGTCGTCATGGCCCAGCCGATTTCCGACCGCGTCGATGAAATGGTTACCGGCGTGCGTTCCGACATTGCCGTGAAGGTTTTTGGCGACGATCTCGATCAGCTGAAGAAGATTGCCGGCCAGATCGGCAAGGTCGCCCAGACCTTGCCGGGCGCGCAGGATTTGCGCATCGAGCGGATCAGCGGGCAGCAGTATCTGTCGATTGAAATCGACCGGCAGGCCATTGCCCGCCTTGGTTTGAACGTATCCGACGTCAATGATTTGCTGGAGACGGCGGTCGGCGGCAAGGTGGCGACCGAGATTTTCGAGGGCGAACGTCGCTTCCCGGGCGTGGTACGTCTGCCGGAGAGCTTCCGCAATAACGTCGAGGCGATCTCGAATATCCTGATCACCTCGCGCAATGGCGCGCAGGCGCGGCTGGCCGACGTGGCGAAAATCAGCGTCATGGATGGTCCGGCGCAGATTTCGCGCGAGCTTGGCAAACGACGCATCGTGGTCGGGGTCAACGTCAAGGATCGCGACCTGGGTAGTTTCGTCGCCGAGTTGCAGCAGCAGGTGGATGGCCAGATCAAGTTGCCGGATGGCTATTACCTTGAGTGGGGCGGGCAGTTCCAGAATATGGAGCGGGCGCTTGGTCACTTGAAGATCATTATTCCGATCACCATCGCGGCCATTTTCTTCCTGCTATTCCTGCTCTTCAATTCCTTGCGTTTTGCCACGCTGATTATCACCGTGCTGCCTTTTGCGTCCATCGGCGGCATCATCGGCCTGTTCGTCAGCGGCGAATACCTGTCGGTGCCGGCCTCGGTGGGCTTCATCGCGCTGTGGGGCATCGCCGTGCTCAACGGTGTCGTGCTGGTGTCCTACATCCGTGGTCTGCGCGATCAGGGGCGCAGCGTGCGCGATGCGGTGGTCGAAGGCGCGACGCTGCGTTTCCGGCCGGTCATGATGACAGCGACGGTGGCCATGCTCGGCCTGATTCCCTTCCTGTTTTCCAGCGGGCCAGGTTCCGAGGTGCAGCGTCCGCTGGCCATCGTGGTCATCGGCGGCCTGATTAGCTGTACGCTGTTGACGCTGCTGGTTTTGCCTACAATTTATCGCTGGTTTGACGAAGAAGAGGTCGAAGCATGAAAGAAATCAAGGCAGTCATTCGCCCCAACAAGCTGGCGGATTTGCGCGATGCACTGGTCCTTCTTCCTGGCTTTCCCGGCATGACGGTGACCAAGGTCGAAGGCTGCAGTGCGCCGTCGCGCCATGTGCCGGCCCGCATCAAGATCAAGGACGAGCTGACCGATTACACGCCCAAGGTACGCCTCGAAATCGTGGCGCCGGACGAGGTCGCCGATGCTATCTTCCAGCGCATTACCGAGGTGGCGAAGACCGGGCATTACGGAGACGGTCTGGTGTGGATTACCGACGTCCAGCGGGCTGTCTTCATTTTCAAGACGACGCCGGGGCCAGAATAAACGGCGTGGCCTGACTATTACTTTTGTCAGGTGTGGAGGATTTCACGGGTGCTTCAGGCGGGCCTCAGTAAAATTTCGACATGTGTTTATTCCCCCACCAAGGGGGCGGTCAGTCGGAAATTTATGGAAAACATGGTCAGCCCGGGAAGCGTCAGGCCGTTGATGGCCCCGCACGAATTGCAGGAGGGGATTGCCACCCTGTCGCGCGGTGCCTATTTCAAGGAGGCGTCGCTTGACATGATGCTGAGCATCCTGACCGAGTCGGCCGCCACGATGTCAGGTGTCGAGCGCGTCAGCATCTGGGCTCTCAACAGCCGGCAGCAGGAATTGCTCTGTCTTGACCTCTTCGAGCTATCGGCGCGGCGCCACAGCAAGGACCAAATCATCCATGCCAGCCGCTATCCTGTCTATTTTCAGGCGTTGCGTGCCGGCAGCAGCATTTCGGCCGACGACGCCTACATTCATCCCCTGACCGCCGATTTCGCGGTTGATTACCTGCCGGCCCATGGCGTGACGGCCATGCTGGATACGCCAATCCACATCCGTGGCGAGTTGCAAGGGGTGCTCTGTCTCGAGCAGGTTGGGACGCGGCAGCCGTGGACGTCGGCGCATGGTCTGTTTGCTCAGGCGGTGGCCAATCTGGTCACGCTGGCGCTCGTCGAATACGAGGCCGAGGAAGCCAAGCTGCAGGCTCGGGCGGCCGGTGAGCGCCTCAGAGCCGTTTGCGGCGCTGCCTGAAGAGTTTCATTTTCCGGCCAAATTACCGGTTGACCGTAGCAATGGTACTGCTCAGCGTTTCCAGCCGGTTTTGCACTTCCTGGCGGACAGTGGCGTTATCGAGGTCGGCTGCATGCTGCTTGATGCATTCCGATAGCTGCCGGGCAAGATGCATGACTCCCCAGATTTCCAGCAGTTCGGCCTGCTGCGCCAGTTTCAGCGATTCCGTGGCGAGCGCGTAGGCGTCGGGTGGCAGGGCAGCCAGCGCATCGTGCATGAGCTGGATTTGCTCGCTGGCTTCGTCGACGAATAGGGCGTCAAGGACGACCGAACGTTCGTCCGGATTGGCTGTTGCCGCAGCTGCCTCGAGGCGTTTGGCAAAGTGGCTGGCGCGTTCCGGGAAGGCGGGGTGCTCAAGACCTTCGGCTTCGCTCAGGCATTCGATGGCCGCAGCCATGGCCGCAATCAATCGCGGCGGCGCGCCTTCTTCCAAACGGTCGGCGGCGCTGGCCAGCGCTTCGCCGAGGCGCAGGCAGTTTGCGTCGGCCGTTTCAATGGCGATGGCGTAGAGGCTGAATATGGCTGGACGAACATCGTCGGCGCCGGCGCCATGGCGCTCGGACCACGCTGCTGCCAACCGTTTGCCGGCGGCTATCCAGCGTTCATTGAGCTTCGGATCGAAGCGCGCCTTTCGGGGCGCGGCCACCCAGGGCAGAATCGCTGCGGTCGCCTCCAGCGTGGGGGCGAGCGCAGCGCGGGTTTCCTCGAGTTCGCGCTCGGGGATGTCAGCCATGTGACTTATTGAGCGGCCAGCTTGGCGAAGGCTGTGACGACTTCCGGCGGCGCTTGTACCAGTTCGATCAACACGCCTTCGCCACCAATCGGGAATTCTTCGTTGCCCTTCGGGTGCAGGAAGGTGATGTCGAATCCGGCCGCACCCTTGCGGATGCCGCCCGGCGCAAAACGCACGCCGTTGGCCGACAACCATTCGACGGCCTTGGGCAGGTCGTCGATCCACAGCCCGACGTGGTTGAGCGGGGTGGCATGGACGGCAGGTTTCTTTTCCGGATCGAGCGGCTGCATCAGGTCGACCTCGACCTTGAACGGGCCGGTGCCCATGGCGCAAATATCTTCGTCCACGTTTTCACGTTCGGAAACGAAGGTGCTGGTGATTTCCAGGCCGAATTTCTCGACCCACAGCGTGCGCAATTTTTCCTTGGAAGGGCCGCCGATGGCGATTTGCTGGATGGTGGTGGATAACGTAATCCATAATTATAGAGATTTCCGGCGCTTGGCGAGTACCAGCAAAACGATACCGGCCAGCACCATGGGCAACGACAGCCACTGGCCCATGCTGATCGTGTACGACTGACCGAAAATCCCGGCATCCGGTTCGCGGAAGAATTCGGTGACGAAGCGGAAACAACCGTAGCCGATCAGGAAAACGCCCGACACCGCACCGCGTTGCTGCGGTCGACCGGAAAAAAACCACAAAATTGAAAAGAGGGCGAGGCCTTCCAGACCGATGTGATAAAGCTGGGACGGGTGACGTGGCTGCATGTCGCCGGATTGCGGGAAGATCATCGCCCATGGCAGGCTGGCATCGGCGACTCTGCCCCACAGTTCGCCGTTGATGAAATTACCGAGGCGGCCCGCCGCCAGGCCGAGCGGGACGAGCGGCGCGATGAAGTCGGTCACATCCCACCAGTTGAGATCGAGCTTGCGCGCCCATAGCCCAACGGCGACCAGTACGCCGAGAAAGCCGCCGTGGAAGCTCATGCCGCCTTTCCAGACGGCAAGAATTTCAAGCGGGTTGCTCAGGTAGTAGGCCGGTTCATAGAACAGCACTTGCCCGAGGCGGCCGCCGACAATGACGCCAAGCATGCCGTAGAAAAGCAGGTCGTCGAGCTGTTCGACGGTCAGAAAGCCGGGGCGACGCTTGATCCGGTAGCGGCCGAGAAAAATAAACTGAACGAAGGCGACGAGGTACATCAAACCGTACCAGCGCACAGAGAGCGGACCGAGCGAAAAAGCGACGGGATCGAACTGCGGGTGAAGAAGCATCGAAGGTTCAGAGTGGGCTAGAATTAGCCGATTATAGTTCGCGCGCAATGACATGACGTCGGCGCCAGATTCAGACGGAGATTTCCATGCCCCAATACCGTTCCCGCACCTCCACCCACGGTCGCAACATGGCCGGTGCCCGCTCGCTCTGGCGCGCCACCGGCATGAAGGATGGCGACTTCGGCAAGCCGATCATCGCCGTGGTCAACAGCTTCACCCAGTTCGTGCCCGGCCACGTGCACCTCAAGGACATGGGCCAGCTCGTGGCGCGCGAGATCGAGGCGGCCGGTGGTGTCGCCAAGGAATTCAACACCATCGCCATCGATGACGGCATCGCCATGGGGCACAGCGGGATGTTGTATTCGTTGCCCAGTCGCGACCTCATCGCCGACTCGGTCGAATACATGGTCAACGCCCATTGCGCCGACGCCATGGTCTGCATCTCCAACTGCGACAAGATCACCCCGGGCATGCTGATGGCCGCCATGCGCCTCAACATCCCGGTCATTTTCGTTTCTGGCGGCCCGATGGAAGCCGGCAAGGTCAAGATTCAGGGCAACGTCGTGCACCTCGACCTCGTCGATGCCATGGTCAAGGCCGCCGACCACTCGGTTTCCCAGTCCGACCTCGACGAAATCGAGCGTTCCGCCTGCCCGACCTGCGGCTCCTGTTCCGGCATGTTCACCGCGAACTCGATGAACTGCCTGACCGAAGCCTTCGGTCTCAGCCTGCCCGGTAACGGCACTGTCGTCGCCACGCACGCTGACCGCAAGCAGCTTTTTCTGCGCGCTGGGCGCCAGATCGTCGAACTGTGCAAGCGCTATTACGAGCAGGATGACGCCTCGGTCCTGCCGCGCTCAATCGCGACCAAGGCCGCCTTCGAAAACGCCATGACCCTCGACGTCGCCATGGGCGGCTCGACCAACACCGTGCTGCATATCCTGGCTACGGCGCAGGAAGCCGGCGTCGACTTCACGATGGCCGACATCGACCGTATTTCACGTGCCGTGCCCTGTCTGTGCAAGGTCGCGCCGATGACCGATAAGTACCACATCGAAGACGTGCATCGGGCCGGCGGCATCATGGGCATCCTGGGCGAACTGGACAGGGCCGGATTGATCACTCGCGATGTGCCGACCGTTCATATCAAGAATATCGGGGAAGCTATCGAACGCTGGGACGTCGTGCGCGAACACGATGTCAAGGTGCACGAATTCTTCAAGGCTGCTCCGGGCGGCGTGCCGACCCAAGTCGCCTTCTCGCAGGACCGTCGCTTCAACGAACTCGATCTTGATCGCACCAACGGCTGCATTCGCAACAAGGCCAACGCTTTTTCGCAGGAAGGCGGCCTCGCCGTCCTTTACGGCAACATCGCGCTTGACGGCTGTATCGTCAAGACGGCCGGCGTTGATGAGTCAATCTGGAAGTTCAGCGGCCGTGCTCGCGTCTTCGAAAGTCAGGATGCTGCGGTCGACGCCATTCTGGGCGAGAAAATCGTTGCCGGCGATGTTGTTGTCATCCGCTACGAAGGTCCGAAGGGCGGCCCCGGCATGCAGGAAATGCTCTATCCGACCTCGTATCTGAAGTCGATGGGCCTTGGTAAAGCTTGCGCGCTACTTACCGATGGTCGTTTCTCTGGCGGCACCTCCGGTCTTTCCATCGGCCACGCTTCGCCGGAAGCGGCGGATGGCGGCGCCATCGGTCTGGTCGAAGAGGGTGACACCATCGAAATCGACATCCCGAATCGTCGCATTCACCTGGCTATCGCCGATGACGAACTCGCCAGCCGCCGCGCAGCGATGGAAGCCAAGGGCGAAGCTGCCTGGCAGCCGGTCAATCGCGAACGCACGGTTTCTGCCGCGCTGCAAGCCTATGCACTGATGGCCACCTCGGCCGACAAGGGCGCCGTGCGCGACGTCAAGCAGATTCAGCGCCGTAAATGACACTCGCCGTCTGGCTTGGCTTCCTGCTGGCCTCTATCCTGATCGCCGTTACCCCGGGGCCGGGGGCGGTGATCAGCATGAGCACCGGCATGCGGCACGGCTACTGGGCCGCACTGACAGCGATTCTGGGGCTTCAGTCGGCTATTCTGCTTCATCTGCTGATCGTTGCGCTTGGCCTCGGCGCGCTGTTGGCCGCCTCGGAAACGGCCTTTTTGCTGGTCAAATTTTTAGGGGCAGCGTACCTGCTCTGGCTCGGCATCCAGAAGTGGCGGGCACCAGTTGTCCCGGTCGACGCCAATGCGCCGATGGTGCGTCGCAAGGGGCTGTTTTTACAGGGGGTGTTGGTTAATCTTACCAATCCGAAGGCCATCATATTCATTGGTGCGCTGGTGCCCCAGTTTGTCAATCCCACGGAACCCCAAATTCCCCAGTATCTGTTGATAGCAACAACGCTTTGCCTGACTGACATGGTGGTGATGTCCGGCTATGCCCTTGCCGCAGTCCATCTTGGTCGATGGCTGCATGACCCGGTCGCCATTCGTTTGCAGAATCGCCTTTTTGGTGGCTTGTTCGTGTCGGCAGGGGCGTTGTTGGCGGCATCGTCGCGGCCAACATAAGCGTTTGCTGTCAACGTGATCTTGGTGTGCGGCGTTAATTACCTTGGGCAGGAGGGGCGGATGCGCCAAGCTTCCTGTTTGCACGGGATAGAAAAGGGTTTTATTATCTAAAGCTGATTTATCCACCAACCTGAATAACGGAGCGAGAGAATGAAAGCTGTATATGTTGCCGTGATGGCCGCTGCTGGTATCGTAATGGCCGGTCAGGCCCAGGCCGACGAAGCTCTGGCCAAGGCCAAGAACTGTATGTCCTGCCACGCCATCGACAAAAAGCTGGTTGGTCCGGCTTACAAAGAGGTCGCAGCGAAATACAAGGGCGACAAGGCTGCCCCTGCCATGCTGGCTGCGAAAGTTAAGGCTGGTGGCAAGGGTGTTTGGGGCCAGATCCCGATGCCGCCGAATAACGTCACTGAAGCCGAAGCCAAGAAACTGGTTGCCTGGGTGCTCTCCCAGAAGTAATTTTTGCCTTCAGGTTTCCAAAAGCCGGCTATATGCCGGCTTTTCTGTTTATTGGTGTTGACATGTCCATTGGTCGTCCGGATAATCCCGGGTTCTTCCGGAGGGGTACCCAAGCGGTCAACGGGAACAGACTGTAAATCTGTCGGCTCTGCCTTCGAAGGTTCGAATC
>PHCF01000199.1 GCA_002842145.1 Betaproteobacteria bacterium HGW-Betaproteobacteria-6
AAGGAGTATGACCATGACTGAAGCCATTGCCGCCGATCCCATCTTCGAAACCGATTTCGTCAAGGAGATGGCCCGCCAGATGCGCGCGCTCGATACCTACGGCACCTACGCCGGCTGGACGGTCGAAAAGATCCTCGATCCCTACATCCTGACCAAGGAACGCAAGGCCAATATCCCGATGATCGGCGACCCGGACGACGAGACCATTTCCCGCGTCAAGGCGTTCTACAACGCCATCGCCGTGCTCATCGAAAAGGAATGCAAGCTGCTCGCCGTGCCGCTCGTGCACCTGACCCATGAAGGTTTCGGCCGCGCCATCATTACCGTCGGCAAGCTGGTTGCTGTCGAAAAGACCTTGCGTGACGTGCATCGCTTCGGCTTCCCGAGCCTGTCCAAGATGAAGGACGACGCCGACAAGATGCTGGCTATCGCCCTGGAACGTATCGGTCAGTATCCGAACGTCGCCGGACTGTAAGGGCAGGGGGCAACATGACTGACGAAGAACTGGCCGCCCTCGACAAGGAAGTCAGGAAGCTCAAGCGGATCGCTTCCGAGTGGGCTTCCCAGATGCACGATCTCGTCGAAGACCGTCTGCCGGCGGGCTATCACGAAATTCCCGCGCTTTCCCAATCCACCTACGATGCCTGCCAGGCATGGGCCGATGCCAGTGCCCGACTCGCTGCCGCGCAGAAAGGACAACCAGCATGATCACCGGACTCACCAAGGGCGGCACCGAATGGACGCCGCAATTCGCCACCAGCCTCGATCAGGCCAAATGCATCGGCTGCGGCCGCTGCTACAAGGTCTGCCCGCGCAATGTGCTCGACCTCGTCGAGCGCGAGCTCGATGACGACGATGATGACGAAGACGACAACATGATGGTCATGTCGCTGGCCAACCCGGCTGACTGCATCGGTTGTGGCTCCTGCGGACGGGTTTGTCCGAAGGATTGCTACACCTACGCACCGGCCTGATCATGCCCGCGCTGCCTGATTCCGCGTACGGCGAGGCGGTGTGCACCGCCTTGCGCGGCCAGGTGGAAAAACTCGGCCTGACTATCGGCGATGAGCCGGTGTGGGCCGAGGCGACTTTCGCCGAGGAGGTCGATCCCTACTCGCAGGAGGTCAGCGTGATCGCCACCTGGCGCGGCAAGCAGCGCTACGGTACGGTCACCTTTTTTCCCGACGGCCGCGTCTTTGCCGAGTATCAGGTGCTGCTCGCCCATCCTGCCCGGGACGACAGCTATGTTGAATCGGTGCAGGTCTGGGGGCGGCCCGAGAAGTTGAGCGGCGATCCGGTCATTGCCGAATACATGAAGTAGACCATGACCGTTTCGCCCCGTTTGCTGCTCATTCACAAGCATGGGACCAGCGGCCGTGTCCGCTTTCTCTGCCTGAGTTCGGGTGTTGTTGCTTTCAAGCCGTTGCCGGCACTGTCGGCGCTGCGTGATGAAGATTTCTCGCCGACCATCCAGTTTCATCCGACGGCGGTCGTCCGTGAGGCCGAGGTTCATCTCGGGCTGGCCGAGGGCGCAGTCGAACCGGTGGCCGATTTTCAGGCCTGGGTCGATACGCCGGAGGGCGATGTGCCCGTTCTGCTCGCGGCGTTTGCCAGCATTGACCCGCCGTTCGCGGCGGCTGACCGGCTCCACGGCCGTTTCATCGCAATTACCGAGTCACGCCAGCTAAGCGAAGTCGAACGAAATCTGCTGCGCCGAGCGTACGAGCACGTCCTGGGATAATCCGTTCGGTGGCGTCGAGAAGGGCCTGGCGGTGTGCTTTCCGGTGGGCAGCGAGGCCGGCCGGGGTGTAGCCCTGCAGGACGACGCCCGGCGGCATGATACTGCCGCCGCGTTGTTCGGCGGCGGCGAGGATCAACGGTGTCGACAATCCCTTGCCGCGATGCTCGGCCGCAATCCACAGGTAGGAGCCGGCATAGAAGCCGACGATGCGGCCGACCCTGAAAAGCGCCGTGTTGAACCCCGTGCGGCCATGGCGGATGGAGTAGCCCGCGTTGCGCAGTGAGTTTTGCCGCGATCCCGTCGGTAATTGGGGTGACCACGCCAGAGCGGCCAGCCTGGCCAGAATGTCGGCAGCTTCCTCATCGGTCACGCGCAGGGTGTCCGAAGGATGATCGATGCCGGGGCCGGCGAAATCGAGGAAGCTTCTCTGCCAGGGGGCTGTCATGTTGTTGTATGTCGTCGTTGATTCAAACGGTAATTAGCACGGACCGTACCTGGCTGCGTCCGGAAACGCTTCCGGGGCGGCCGTTGCCGGGTGGCGGGCGCGAAGAATGCCGCGGCGCCTTGGTTTCGGCAAGTGGTGGAGTGGCGGAAGCTGGGTTTTGTTCCCGGTTTTGCCACGCGCCGGCGGCATCCAGTGAGGTATCTGTCAGGCATTGTAGTGAACCTGACAAGGCGATTTTGGCCTCTTGATCTAGCCAAGTTGCTGAAAAATAAGTGTTTATGTTTTGTTCTCTGTCGTGGCACGCCCCTTGCAAGATCAGGTCATCTACTCTGGGAGAATCGCCATGATCAATCTGACCCCCGCTGCCATTAAGGCTGTTCAACGTTTTATCCGCGGTTCTGAA
>PHCF01000048.1 GCA_002842145.1 Betaproteobacteria bacterium HGW-Betaproteobacteria-6
GGCCGAGGCGATGAAGCACATCCTGCCCTTCAAGCAGAAGCAGATCGAGCAACGCGGGCTGGAGGCCGAGGCCGACAAGATCACCCGCATCAAGATGGCGGAAGCCAATGCCCAGGCCCGCCAGATCGAGGCCCAGGGCGAAGCCGAATCGCGCCGCAAGCTGGCCGATGCCGAAGCCTATCGGCAGGAACGTCTGGGCCAGATCGCCAGCGCCCAGCTTGAGCGCGACGGCGCACTGATCCAGAAGAACCCGCTGCTCATCCAGAAGACCATGGCCGACAAGTTGTCCGACAAGATCTCGGTAATCATCGCCCCGACGCCAACCAGCGGCGGCTTCATCGGCAACGCCCTGCTCGGCAGGACACAAGGAGAATAATCATGCTGGCCACCGCATTGACCGTCATCGCCATCGTCACCCAGGACCAGTCGGCCTTGCGCGCCGCGCCCAGGGACTCCGCCGCCCGCCAGGCCGTGCTGTGGCAGGGCGACAACCTCGAAATCCGCGGCGAAAAGGGCGACTTCCTGCAGGTCTACGACCATCGCCGCGAACGTGCCGGCTACATCAAGGCCAGCCAGGTTCGCGTCCAGTCGCTGAAGGCCGAAGCGGCGCCGGAACTGCTCGCCGTCGTCCGTTTCCTGAAGGAAGCGCCGGGATCGGAGGCGCTCGGCATCGGCTACGCGGCGGCTTACCTGCAGGCCGTGCCGGCCGGCCAGGTCGATAGCGAGGTGTTCGCCGCGCTCGGCAACATGAGCGACCGCCTGGCCCGCCGCGCCACCGCCGGGCGCAGCGGCAAGGCCGGCGACGCTCTGGCGGCGCACCTCGAAGTCGCCGCCAGCTACGGCATGAACCTGGTCAGCTACGAGCGCGATGGCCAGGTGCAGCTGTGCAGCAACGGCGAGGCGCAAGGCCGCGTCCTCGCCCTGCCGGCGCCCGAGATCGACAAGGCCCTGGCCGCGCTGTCGCTGACCCGTCATGAATGCGTGCCACCGACGCTGACGCCGCCGGAGCGCTTCGCTTTCGACAACTGGCGCGCCGAAGTGCTCGGCCGCGTCGCCCTCGCCACGCTGCCGGCCGTGCTCAAGAACCGCCTGCACCTGCGCCAGGCCGGCGTCTGGGCGAGCCTTGCCTACCAGCGCGCCCGGCGCCCGGAAACCGGGCCGAGTGCGGCCGGCGAAGCGGCGACGCGGGCCATCGACGAACTGGCCAAGATCAACCCGGCCGAGCTCATGGAGAGCGACGCCAACGCCTACAGCGACGCGGCGATTCGCGTCGGCGCCTCGCGCTGGGCCGGGGCTGCCGCAAAAACCGACCAAGGTCGCCGCCGGCCTCGGGCTGCGGGTCAGCGCCAGCCAGCCGGGCGAGACTTGCGTGCATCTGGTGGACGCCAAGCACAATGAGAAGAACCCGCTCCTCACCCGCTGCACCTGGGGCCTGGTGTGGCCCGCCTCGACCGCTGTCGCACCCCGCGGCGACGCGCTGACCGTGGCCGTCCAGCCGCTCGACACCTGGCGCGAGATGTGGGTTTTCCGCAAGGGGGCCGACGGGTGGACGGTGGATGTCGTGCCGCCGGCCCTCGACACCCCCAATCTCGGCTACGTCGAATTCGCCGGCTGGGTACCGGGCGGCCGGCACCTGCTGGCCGCCCGCGAAGTACGCAGCGACGGACGTTACCGGACAACCTTCGAAACGGTGTCGATGCACACGCTGGTCACCGACAAACGGGCCGACAAGCCCTCCAGCCTGACGCCGTTCTACCGTTGGCAAAGCCCGCGGTGGAAGGCGGGGACGGTGGCTGTACGGTGAAATGGCCCGGCCCGGCAGATTTCAATTTTGGGCGTTTTTTACAGTCGACCGTGGAAGCCACCGCCTATAATCGCGGTTCGGCACATCATCCGGAATTCATCATTGAAAAACGCTGAGGAACTGCTGCGCACCTCCGTCTGGGGACCGGCGCTGAGCGCGGAGGAAATGGCCAAGGCGCTGGCTGGCACCTTTGAACGCAGCTTCGCGCCGGGCGCCTTCATCTGCATGAAGGGCGAGCCGGTCGATTACTGGATGGGCATCATCGACGGCCTGGGCAAGATGGCCAGCCACTGGACAACCGGCAAGACCACCTCGTTGACCGGCATCAGCAGCGGCGGCTGGTTCGGCGAAGGCTCGCTGCTCAAGAGCGAGCCGCGCCGCTACGACGTCATGGCGATCCGCGAAACCCGCGTCGCCTTCATGAGCCGCGCCACTTTCCTATGGCTGCTCGACCACAGCATCCCGTTCAACCGCTACATGATCGCCCAGCTCAACGAGCGCCTCGGCCAATTCATCGGCATGATCGAAAACGAGCGCATGCTCGACACCGACGCCCGCATCGCGCGCGGCCTGGCCGCCTTGTTCAATCCCGTGCTCTACCCCGGCACCAACCGCCTGCTGCAGATTTCGCAGGAAGAACTCGGCTACCTGGCCGGCGTCTCCCGCCAGCGGGCCAATCAGGCCCTCAAGGTGCTCGAGGACGCCGGACTGGTGCGCAGCGAATACGGCGGCATCAATATCCTCGATCTCGACGGGCTGCGCAGCTTCGGCGACTGACTCCCACGGTCAACCGTCAAAAACAGCCAAAATCAGAAACCGGCTCCGGCCGCCAACCATCGCGACCGACCTTGAGGCGGACGCCAGCGCATCGCTCGCTCCATGCCGCCTCCCAGCGTGCGCTGAGGCGGCACCGAAGGTCACCGGGCGAGGACTTCCATCGCTCTGAACTAAGTGACAGAATGGCCTGACAAGTATTCGCCAGAATACAAAAACAGGGAGGCAAATATCATGAGCACGGGGACTGGAGTTTCGCTTACCGCACGTCTTTACATTTTGCTGGGCAGCATGTTGCTCGGCTTGATTTTGCTCGGTGGCTACTCGGCGTTCGAGTTGCGCGCCCAGATTCTGGAAGAAAAGAAACTGATGATCGAGGCCCTGGTCGATTCCAGCACGGGGGTTATCCAGGAGCAATACGACCTGTTCAAAGCCGGCAAGATCAGCGAGGAAGAGGCCCAGCGCCTGGCCAGGGACAATCTGCGCAAGAGCCGCTACAACAATGGGTCCGACTACTTTTTCATCTACGATTTCAATGGCGTGAACCTGATGCATGCCGCGAAACCGGAGCGTGAAGGCAAGAGCTTCATCGACTCCAAGGATCCAACCGGCAAGGATTACATCAGGCAGTGGATCGAATTGCTCAAGCGCGACGGTGCCGCCTACATCGATTACATGTTCCCGAAAGCGGGCAGCAAGGATCCGGTACCGAAAATTTCCTACGCCAAGGTCTTCAAGCCTTGGGCCTGGTGGATCGGCACAGGCGTCTACGTCGACGACGTCGACGCCGATTTCCGCCATGCCGTGATGAAATCATTGATCTTCCTGATCGTCATCGGCACGCTGCTTGGCTCACTCGGCTGGTTGATCAGCCGCAGCGTTCGCAACCAGATCGGTGGCGAACCGGCCATCGCCGCCAGGCAGGTCGAAGTATTCGCCAGCGGCAACCTGACCCAGTCGATCACCTCCTCAAGCAACAAAGAGGGCAACCTGCTGACCGCCCTGGGCACCATGCAGGCCCGTCTGGCCGACATCGTGCGCAGCATACGCAGCAACACCGAGGTACTTACCAAGGAATCGGCCGATCTCTCAGTGGCCGCCAAGGAAATCAGTCTCGCCGCGGAAAAACAGGCCGAGTCGAGCGCGGCGACCGCCGCTGCGATTGAGGAGCTGACTGTCAGCATCAACGAGGTCTCGGAGATCGCGCTGATCACCGAAACCAACTCGAACACAACGGCAGAGCTCGCCGGCAAGGGCGGCGCCGTCGTCCGCCAGTCGGCCGCTGAAATCCAGAATATCGCCAACGCTGTCGACGAATCGACCCAGCGCATACAGACACTGGTCGGCCGCTCGCAGGAGATCGGGACGATCACCCAGGTGATCAAGGAGATCGCCGACCAAACCAACCTGCTGGCCCTCAACGCGGCCATCGAAGCGGCACGTGCCGGGGAAAGCGGACGCGGCTTTGCGGTGGTTGCCGACGAAGTGCGCATACTGGCCGAACGAACGACGAAGGCAACAGCCCAGATCACCAATATGGTCACCGCCATCCAGAATGATACCCAGCAAGCGGTACACGCGATGGCCAGTACGACGCCCCGCGTAAACGAGGGCCGACTGCTGGCCGGCGAAGCTACCGAACTGCTCGACGAAATCCAGCGCCAGGCCAATGACTCGCTCGCCAAGGCCCAGGAGGTTGCGAACGCGACCCAGGCGCAAGCCGTTTCGGCCAACGAAATCGCTCGCCACGTCGAGACAATTGCCTCAATGACCGAGGAAACGAACGCCGCCACCAAGAGTAATGCCGAGGCAGCCGACCAACTGAAGTTGATGGCCACCAAGCTTCAGGAGGAACTTGCCTACTTCCGAACCTGATTCGCCGCGCTTGCCCCGGGAAATCGCCTCAGCGGCAGCGTACCGGGCATTTCGGCGAGCGCCATTCGACAACGTGCCGCGTTGTCAGGCGAGGGAACCCGTCAGGAATTGGGGCGTGCGCAAAGGCAGGACCCGACCTCGGCGGGCTGCGCAGCTTCGGTGACTGATTCCTACGGTCAACCGTAAAAAACAGCCAAAATCGAAATCACTTCAGATAGCCCCAGCTCTTCAGGCGGCTGACCGAGTACTCGGCAGCCTTGCCTTTCTGGACGCGGTTCACATAGGCGGCATACTGTCTGGCCGCCTCGGATCGCTTGCCCATGCCTTCCAGTGAAATCCCCTTGAGGAAGGTGATGCCGGCATCGCCCGGCAGCAGGCGATCATAGCGATCAAGATGCTCGAAAGCCTTGCCCGGATCCTTCTGGCCGAGGGCCAGCACGCCGACCAGCTTGTGCGCGTGGGCCTCCTGCGGATAAATCTGGGTCGCCGTCTGGGCATAGCCCAGCGCCTGCGCATCCTTGTCCTGCTCGGAGAGGCATTGCGCCATCAGCACATTGGCCGCGTAATCACGCGGCGTTGCCTTGAGGGCGGTACGAAAACGCTCCTCGGCCTTGCCGTAGGCCTTGGCCGCCATCGCCACCTCGCCCTTCTGGCAGGCATCGATGGTCGGCTTGATGCGCCGCAACGCGGCGGTGTTGTCCATGAAGCGTTCGCGCCCCGGGTCGCGCGTGTTGCTCGCCGCGTATTTGCTCTCGGCCAGTTGCCTGGCCGTATCGCGCCGTTCGCTGCTCATCGGGTGGGTCGAGAACATGGTCTGCAGCATGCCCGGCGACTCCTTCTGCTGATCGACCAGCAGTTGCTGCAGGCCGACCATGCCATTGGCCGGATAGCCGGCGCGCACCATGTATTCCTGCCCCAGCGCATCGGCCTCGCGCTCGTTGTCACGCGAGTAGCTGGAGAGCAGCACGCTGGCCCCCAACTGGCTGCCGATGTCGACCAGCCCGCCGTAGCCGGTCGCCTGACCGATGATGCTGGCGCCGCTCACCGCGACTTGCGCAACCATCGCCGTGCCCTTGCGCTGTGCCGCATGGCGGGCATTGACGTGACCCAGTTCGTGGCCGAGCAGGCCGGCCAGCTCGGCTTCGTTATCGAGTTCGACCAGGATGCCGCGGGTCACCCCCATCGCTCCGCCCGGGAAGGTATAGGCATTGACGTAATTGGCGTTGAGCACGCGGTAGGAATACGGCATCTGCGGCCGATGGGTCCTGGCGTCGAGCCGGTGGCCGACGTCGGCCAGATAGCGGTTGATCTGGCCGTCCTGGACCGGGCCGAGATCCTGCGAAAACTGCTGCGGCGAGACTTTCTGGTCGACCGCCTTCTCTTCTTCCTCGCTCATGCCGACGAGAATCGAGCCGCCCCCGACCGGCGAGCTGGCGCACCCCGACAAGGCGCTGGCGCCGAGCAGCCAGAGCATCTGGCGGCGGGTAATGCGATTGCGTTGCAGCGCGGCGGCGAGATCGTAATCAAATGCACTCATGAGCGTCTCCGAAAAATGCAAAAAGAATGTCGGCATTTTGCGAGTCACCGGGCGGCAAGACAAGCGCCGCGGAATGAACGGCCCAAGGGAACGACAAAACTGACATCGGTTCGCAGGCTGCCAGACATGAAAAACGGCGGGGTACATAGCCCCGCCGTCCTTTTTTTCTCCTCCGCCCTTTCGGGTCCGGGTTGCTGTTCCCCTTTCGGGGAATTCCTTACATGCTGCGCCGGTACTGGCCGCCGACTTCGTAGAGCGCCGAGCTGATCTGGCCGAGCGAGCAGCACTTGACGGCATCGACCAGCACGGCAAAGACGTTGCCATCCTCGATCACCGTCTGCTTGAGTTTGTCCAGCATGGCTGGTGACTGGGCGGCATGGCGGGTCTGGAAGTCGCGCAGGCGCTGGATCTGCGACTGCTTTTCTTCGTCGCTCGAACGGGCTAGTTCGATTTCCTGCTGGGCCATGCCCTTCGGATTGAGGAAGGCATTGACACCGATGATCGGGTACGAGCCATCGTGCTTCTTGTGCTCGTAGTACATCGACTCTTCCTGGATCTTGCCGCGCTGGTAGCCGGTTTCCATGGCGCCGAGCACGCCGCCGCGCGAGGCGATGGCTTCGAATTCCTTGAGCACGGCTTCTTCGACGAGGTCGGTCAGTTCGTCGATGACGAAGGCGCCCTGGTTCGGGTTCTCGTTCTTGGCGACGCCCCATTCGCGGTTGATGATCAGCTGGATGGCCATGGCGCGACGCACGCTTTCTTCCGTCGGCGTCGTGATCGCCTCATCGTAGGCGTTGGTGTGCAGGCTGTTGCAGTTGTCGTAGATGGCGATCAAGGCCTGCAAGGTCGTGCGGATGTCGTTGAAGTCCATTTCCTGGGCGTGCAGCGAACGGCCCGAGGTCTGGATGTGGTACTTGAGCTTCTGGCTGCGCTCGTTGGCGCCGTACTTGTTCTTCATGGCCACGGCCCAGATGCGGCGGGCGACGCGGCCGATCACCGAGTATTCCGGATCCATGCCGTTGCTGAAGAAGAAGCTGAGGTTCGGCGCGAAGTCGTCGATCTTCATGCCACGTGCCAGGTAGCTTTCCACGTAGGTAAAGCCGTTGGACAGCGTGAAGGCGAGCTGGCTGATCGGGTTGGCGCCGGCCTCGGCGATGTGATAGCCGGAGATCGACACCGAGTAGAAGTTCTGCACCTGGTTATGGACGAAGAATTCCTGGATGTCGCCCATCATTTTGAGGGCGAACTCGGTGGAGAAGATGCAGGTGTTCTGGCCCTGATCTTCCTTGAGGATGTCGGCCTGCACGGTGCCGCGCACCGTGGACAGCGTCCATTCGCGGATTTTCTCGGCTTCGTCCTCGGTCGGCTGGCGACCGTTGTCCTGCTCGAACTTGGCCATCTGCTGATCGATGGCGGTGTTGAAGAAGCAGGCGAGGATGATCGGCGCCGGGCCGTTGATGGTCATCGACACCGAGGTGGTCGGATTGACCAGATCGAAGCCGTCGTAGAGCACCTTCATGTCGTCGAGCGTGGCGATCGAGACGCCGGAATTACCGATCTTGCCGTAGATGTCCGGGCGCTCGTCCGGGTCGCAGCCGTACAGCGTGACCGAGTCGAAAGCGGTGGACAGGCGCTTGGCCGGCATGCCTTCGGACACGCGCTTGAAGCGGCGGTTGGTGCGGAAGGCATCGCCTTCGCCGGCGAACATCCGGGTCGGATCCTCGCCCTCGCGCTTGAAAGCGAACACGCCGGCGGTATAGGGGAAGGAACCGGGGACGTTCTCGCGCATCAGGAAGCGCAGGGTTTCGCCATCGTCGCCGAACCTGGGCAGGATCACCTTGCGGATCTTGGTGCCGGACAGCGACTGGCTGGTCAGCTGGGTGCGGATTTCCTTGTCGCGGATTTTGACCACGTACTCGTCGCCGGAATAGGCTTCGACGGTGGCCGGCCACATGTCGAGCAGCTTTTTCGCCTTGGGATCCTGCTGGCTGTCCTTGAAGGCGGCCATTTCGTCAAAGTCTACGGTCGACTTGTCGCAACCGGCAAAAATGCCCTTCGAAATCCGCAGCGCCTGCCGTTCGCGGGCAATCTTGACCTGCGCTTCGGTATGCGCGTGGTAAGCGCGCACGGTATCGGCGATCTCGGCCAGATAGCGCACGCGCTGCGCCGGCACGATGGCGCGCTGGGTCGAGGACTGCTTGACGGTGACCAGCGGCAGCTTGCCGGGCTGCAATTTCAGTCCTTTTTCGGAGAGGGCCGGAACCAGCGCCTGGTACAAGGCCGTCACGCCGTCGTCGTTGAAGCGGGCAGCCTGGGTGCCGAACACCGGCATGTCGTCGGTCGGTGTAGTGAAGGCTTCGCGGTTGCGCTGGTACTGCTTGCGCACGTCGCGCAACGCATCCTCGGCACCCTTGCGGTCGAACTTGTTGATCGCCACGAAATCGGCGAAGTCGAGCATGTCGATCTTTTCCAGCTGCGAAGCCGCACCGAACTCGGGCGTCATCACGTAGAGCGACAGATCGACAAACGGCACGATGGCCGCATTGCCCTGGCCAATGCCGGAGGTTTCGACGATGACCAGGTCGAAGCCAGCGAGCTTGCAGGCGGCGATGACCTCGGGCAAGGCGACGGAAATTTCGGAGCCGGTATCGCGGGTGGCCAGCGAACGCATGAAGATGTTCGGATGCTCGATCGCATTCATCCGAATGCGGTCGCCGAGCAGCGCACCGCCGGTCCGCTTGCGCGACGGGTCGATGGAAATGAGGCCGATCTTGACGGTGTCGCCCTGGTCGAGGCGGAAGCGACGGACGATTTCATCGGTCAACGACGACTTGCCGGCGCCGCCGGTGCCGGTGATGCCGAGGACCGGCGTTTCCAGCGCCGCCGCCGCCTTGAGCAGCGGCTCCTTGAGAGCCGGCGCTTCGCCGTTTTCGAGCAGCGTGATGAGGCGCGCCAGCAGACGCTTGTCGCCCGCCTGCAAGCCAGCCAGCGCCTGCTCGACACTCGGTACGCCTTCATCGGCGACATCGAAGTCGGCGTTCTGCACGACCTCGTTGATCATGCCCTGCAGGCCCATGTGCACGCCGTCTTCCGGCGCGTAAATGCGGGTCACGCCGTAAGCGTGCAGTTCCTTGATTTCGGACGGCACGATCACCCCGCCGCCGCCACCGAAAACCTTGATGTTCTCGCCGCCATTGGCTTTCAGCAGGTCGATCATGTACTTGAAGAATTCGACGTGTCCGCCCTGGTACGAGGTGATGCAGATGCCCTGCACATCCTCCTGCAGTGCGGCGTTCACGATTTCCTGCACCGAACGGTTGTGGCCGAGGTGAATCACCTCCGAGCCGGTCGATTGCAGGATGCGGCGCATGATGTTGATCGAGGCATCGTGGCCGTCAAACAGCGAGGCAGCGGTGACGAAACGCACCTTGTGCTTGGGCTTGTACGGGGAAAGCTTCTTGGCAACGGAAAGATCGGTCATGACGCCAGCCTCATCGGAAAGATGGAAAGGCGCCCATGGTATGCCCCTTTGAGGCCGCTGCCATTGTCGTGAATGACGACAATCGTGCAAATTCCGCCAAGGTGTTAGAGTGCTACGGTCAACCCGAAAAAATCGCCGAAATTGAAATCGCCCACCGCCACCTCACCCGCGAATAGAACGCAAGCCTCTGTTGCCATGGGATTTGTTACAGGAATGCTGGCCGGCCTGGCGCGTCGGAACATCGATCCCGCCCCGCTCCTGGCCGCCACCCACATTGATATTGCAGACACCGCCAGCCGGATTCCGGTCGAAAGCTACGCCGCGCTCTACAACCGGCTCAATCACCAGCTCGACGACGAAGGCTTCGGCCTGTTCGCCCAGCCGATGCGCGTCGGCAGCTTCGAATTTCTCTGCCGCGCCTGCATCAGCGCCCCGACGCTAGCCGAAGCGCTGGCCCGTGCCAGCCGTTTCCTGCACATCGTGCTCCCCGACCTGGCGGTCAGCGTGCGCCGCTCGCACGGCCATGCCGAGCTGGTCATTAGCGAAACGCGCAAGCTGGCCGAGCACACCGACGACCCCGGCCGCGTCTTCGCCTTCGAGTGGCTGCTCCGCCTGCTGCACGGCCTGTCGTGCTGGCTGGCCGGGCGCGGCATTGGGCTGGACAGCGTCATCTTTCCCTACCGCAAGCCGCCCCACTTCGCCGACTACGCGCTGATTTTCACCGAGGATTCGCGTTTCGCGCCGACCGTATCCGGCGGCACTGGCACGCTGGTCGCCAGCTTCAATGCCAACCTGCTCGACCTGCCCATCCGCCGCGACGAGGCGGCGCTCACCACCTTCCTTGACGGCGCCCCCGGCAAGATCACCACGCTCTACCGGCGCGACCGCGAAATGGTCATCCGCGTCCGCGACCTGCTGCGCGCCGCGCTGCCCGAGACGCTGAGCCTGGACGACATCGCTCACCGCCTCTATCTCTCGCCGCGGACCATCCACCGCCGACTGGAAGAAGAAGGCTCGAGCTTTCGCGCCATCAAGGATGCCCTGCGCCGCGACATGGCGCTGGCCCGGCTGACCAAGACCGACGACCCGATCACCAAGGTCGCCGCCGATCTCGGCTACGCCGACAGCTCGGCTTTTTACCGCGCCTTCGTCGAATGGACCGGCATGGCCCCGGTGCACTATCGGCGCAAATGGGCCGACAAGCCGCCCGGGACGACTTGAAATCGAACCGGAATCAGCATCACCCAGGCTGACGCTTAGTCCGCACCAAACTCCCAGGCATAGGGCTCGCGCAGCTCGACCGGCTTGACCGCCTTTTTGCGCATGCGGATGTTGAGCATCTCGACGCAGACCGAGAACGCCATGGCAAAGTAGATGTAACCCTTCGGCACATGGTGGCCGAAACCATCGGCGATCAGCACGACGCCGACAACCACCAGGAAGGACAGCGCCAGCATCTTGATCGTCGGGTGATTCGAGACGAATTCGCCAATCGAGCGGGCAAACAGCATCATCAAGCCGACCGAGGCAACAACGGCGGCGATCATCACGCCGACTTCGCTGACCATGCCGACCGCCGTGATGATCGAGTCGAGCGAAAACACCAGGTCGATGACGATGATCTGGGCGATGACGCCGGCAAAACTCGAGGCCACCTTGCTTGACGCCTCGCCCTCCTCACCTTCGAGCAACTGATGCACCTCGCCGGTACTCTTCCAGATCAGGAACAGGCCACCGGCAATCAGGATCATGTCGCGTCCCGAAACACCGAAGCCGAACAGCGTCAGCACCGGCTCCGTCAGACCAACGATCCACGACAGCAACAGCAACAGCCCGATGCGCATGAACATGGCGAGAAACAGGCCAATGCGGCGCGCCAGTTCCTGCTTTTCCCTGGGCAACTTGTCGACCAGGATGGAAATGAAAATGATGTTGTCGATGCCAAGCACCAATTCCAGCGCCGTCAGCGTGAAGAAGGCAATCCAGATTTCGGGGGAGAGCAGGAGTTCGAGCATGGGAAGGCGCCAGGAAAAATAGCAAGGCGGCCATTGTAGAAAGCCACCCCCCATTCAACCAACCCGCCAGCCTGATCAACCCTTCGAAAAACTCGAAGCGTCGAAAGCGGCGCATACCTGCCACCCCGAAAAGATTATTCCATAAGCATTTTTTCGCATTCTGCGCGCTAGCGGCTATCCTTGTAACTCGACGTCGCCAGGAGATTGTGCATGTACCGCACCGCCCTACTCGGCCAGAAGTGGCAAACCCTGCCGCAGAATCACGCACAACGCGAACCAGACAACCTGCTCATCAAGCAGGGGCATCAATCCGGCGCCCAGTCACGCGAAGGAAGCCGGAAGGCGCATTCAGTGGGCCGATGAAAACGCCTTTCCGCATCCTTTGTGTCTGCATGAGCAACGTCTGCCGCTCACCGACGGCCGAGGCGGTTCTGCGCCAATTGACCGAGCAAAACGGCCTGGCCGGCCGGATTGAGGTTTGCTCAGCCGGCACCCACGGCTTTCGTGCCGGCGAGGCCTGCGACACCAACAGCCAGCGGGTTGCCCGGGCGAAGGGCTACGACCTGTCCCGAATCCGCGCCCGCCGTATCGGCTGGCAGGATCTCGACTATTTCGACCTGATCCTGGCCATGGATCGAACCAATCTGTACAACCTGCGGCGCATGGCAACCGAGGAACAGCTGATGCGGATCAGGTTGTTGATGGATTACGCCAGACGCTTCACCGAAGACGAGGTTCCCGACCCCTACCTTACCCTCGGTGGACGCTTCGAGCTGGTTCTCGACATGATTGAGGATGCGGTAACCGGCCTGGTCGACGAGCTTGCACGACAATTGACGCCGGCCGCGAACAAGACTTTTGATTTACGGAAAGAGATACCGCAACGATGAGCATCGAATTTTCCCGGGAAGCCAGCGCGGCGGCCGTCACCTCAATCCAGCGCTACTTTGAGGAAAACATGGATGAGGCAATCGGCAACCTCGGGGCTGGCGCCCTGCTCGGATTTTTCCTCAAGGAAATCGCGCCCATCGTCTACAACCAGGCCGTGGCCGATGTGCAAACGCGGCTGCAGGCCAGAATCATGGAGCTGGACATCGAGGTTCATGAACCGGAGTTCCAGTATTGGCAAGGCGCTGCGCGAAAACGGAAATAAGCCGGCCAGGGCTGATTCCAGCGGCGACAAGACAAAATTGCTGCAGTGCACCATTTTTGCCGATAGTGCGCTATACTGAGTTCCGAACACACCGACAACCCTCTTCTGGAGACAACACATGTCTATCAACACCGAACAATTCGCCGCCGCCAACAAAGCCACTGTTGACTCCCTGCTGTCCGTCGCCAACACCGCCCTGGCTTCTGCCGAGCGCATCGCTGCTCTGAACCTGAACACCGCCCGCGCTGCTCTGGAAGATACCGTCTCCGGCGTCCAGTCGGTCATGGGTGCCAAGGATCCGAAGGAAGCCCTGGCCGCTCAGACCGCCCTGGCCCAGCCGGCTGTCGAGAAGGCCGTTGCCTACTCGCGTTCCGTCTATGAAATCACCGCCCAGACCCAACAGGATCTGGCCAAGATGGTCGAAGCCCAGTTTGGTGACTTCCAGAAGTCGGTCGCCGGCATGGTTGAAAAGGCCACCAAATCGGCTCCTGCCGGTTCCGAAGGTGCGGTTGCCGCGATCCAGAGCGCCATCGCTGCTGCCAACTCGGCCTTCGGCAACATGAACGCCATCGCCAAGCAATTTGCCGACGCGACCCAGGCCAACATCGCCGCCGTCACCAAGAAGTCCAAGTAAACCTTTCGGGCCTCCCGAAAGCGAAGGCCCCGCCAGTTTGGCGGGGCTTTTTTCGTTAACGTTCAACCGGGAAGATGACCACCCAGACAGCGAATGCAACGACCTTGCCGGCTTCCAAACGGAGCCGTCACAATTTATTACACAATACTTGTTGCAGTGCACAATCCATATGGGCATAATAAGGCTTGTCTCCTCCATCTCCTCCAAGAAATGGATTTAAGCCCGCCCAGTGCGGGCTTCTTTTTTTGTTTGCCTTGCGCCGACGATGATGTGCAGACGCAACAAAAACGACGGAGTTTGTTTGACTGCCGAAGCCGGCAAATCCTTCCGCATTCTGTCGTGGAAGCGAAATCCGGCGAAGCCACGGAAAGGAATCCAGATGCACGCCACAAAAGTTCTCGAACACCTCAAGAAGCATGGCCAGCTGCTCGATTTCGATATTGCTGCAGCGATCGACATGCCACTGGCCGACGTCCGTGCCTCGCTGGCGGAACTGTCTGCCCGCGGCGACATTTCCCGTTGCAGCGTGACCAGTTACGTCAAAGGCAAGGCAATTGAAGGATTTCAATGCCGGATTTCAGGGTATATTCCACGCCCAGCGCCGGGCCGGAAACCGGGCGTCAAGTAAGGACAGGGGTTTGGCTGTTTTCCGCTCGGGATAAGCGGCCAAATTCGCAGCAGATCGACATGGAGGTTCCGATGCCGGAAAAAGATCTCGACGCAAAGGTCGAGCGCATGCTTAACGCCGCTCTCGGCGGCCTGACGCCCCACGAGGCGCTACTCAAGGCGTCGCTCGACGAGTCAGCCAACGTGGCCGAACGCGCCGCCGCCAAGGAAAAGAACCGCGAGCGCGCCATGCGCCTGCTGGCGGAAATCGAGAAAGCCCAAGGCAAGTCGGGAGACTGATTTTTCGATCGCCAACCGGTTTGCTACGGTCAACCGGGAAAAACAGCGAAAAATGAAATGGGCGCCTGCCGCACGGCAAGGCGCCCATTTTCTTGCGCCGGAATCGCTTAATGGATATCGAGCAGACTGTCGTCCCAGGCGGCGTGCTTTTCCAGCCCGAGCAGGTTGGCCACGGTGGCGGCGATGTTCGACAGGCCGGCTGACTCGGTCTGCTTGAGACCCAGCTTGCCGCCGCTGGCATTGTCGTAAAGGATCAGCGGCACCGGGTTCAGCGTGTGCGCCGTCTTGGCCTTGAACGAACCGTCCTTGTTCATGGCCGGCTGCTTGGTCTTCTTGTCCAGTTCAAACATTTCATCGGCGTTGCCGTGATCGGCCGTGATCAGCGCGACACCGCCGGCCGCATCGACGGCCTGGAGCACGCGGGCCAGCGACAAATCGACGGCTTCGACAGCCAGCGTCGCCGCACTGAAATTGCCGGTGTGGCCGACCATGTCGCCGTTGGCGAAATTGCAGCGGAGGGTTTTGTACTGGCCTGACTGGAGTGCGGCAATCATCGCGTCGGCGATTTCGGCCGCCTTCATCCACGGCCGCTGCTCGAACGGCACGACGTCGCTCGGCACTTCCTGCCAGGTCTCGCCCTCGAACTTGCCCGAACGGTTGCCGTTCCAGAAATAGGTGACATGGCCGAATTTCTGCGTTTCCGAGCAGGCGAACTGGGCGATGCCGGACTTGGCGAACCATTCACCTGTGGTGTCCTTGATCGCCGGCGGGGCGACGAGGAAGCTGGCCGGCAGCTTCAAGTCGCCGTCGTACTGCAGCATGCCGGCGTAAGTCACCTGAGGGGCACGGATGCGGTCGAACTTGTCGAAAGAGGCCTCTTCGAAGGCGCGCGTGATTTCAATGGCGCGGTCGCCGCGGAAATTGAAGAAGACGACCGAGTCGCCATCCTCAATGGTGCCGATGGCCTTGCCGTTGTCGGCAATGACGAATTCCGGCAAGTCTTGGTCGATGGTGCCCGGATTCTGCTCGCGCAGGCCGTTGACCGCCGCAGTGGCGTTCGCGAACTGCGCGCCCTGGCCGAGCACGTGGGTCTTCCAGCCTCTGTCGACCATCGCCCAGTTGGCGTCGTAACGGTCCATGGTGATGTACTGACGGCCGCCGCCCGAGGCAATGCGGGCATCGAAACCGTCACGGCTGATTTCGGCAAGGAAGGCTTCAAACGGCACGACGTAGTCGAGAGCGCTGGTTTCCGGCACGTCGCGGCCATCAAGCAAGGCGTGCACGCGCACCGTCTTGATGCCTTCGGCCTTGGCCTGAACAACCATCGCCTTGAGGTGATCGATGTGGCTATGCACGTTGCCATCGGAAAACAGGCCGATGAAATGCACCACACCGCGAGCGGCCTTGGCTCCGGCGATGATCTCTTGCCACGCATTGCCCTGCCAGATCGAACCGTCGGCAATGGCGTTGGCAACCAGCGCCGCGCCTTGGCTGTAAACCTGACCTGCGCCGATGGCGTTGTGGCCGACTTCCGAATTACCCATGTCGTCGTCGGATGGCATGCCGACGGCGGTACCGTGGGCGCGCAGGCGGATGTTCGGGTAGTTGGCGAAAAGATGATCGAGCGTCGGCTTGCGGGCGGCGGCGATGGCGCTGCCGACATCGGTCTTGGGCAGGCCGTAGCCATCCATGACAATAATGACGACCGGGCCTTGAACACCGGGGAAGGCGGAGAGCTTGTTCAGCATGGGCTGGCTTTCGGCAAAAACTACCATTTTACCCGCTTGCAGCGACTCGCCCCAGCGCCTTCCTTCGGCCAGAAGAAACCGGCGCCGGGTCAGCCGTGTCGTTACACAAGTTTCATTTTTCGCACTGGTCGGCTATGGGATAATCGCCCCCCCTTCGCAAGACAGCAGCAGGCATGGCCAAAGACGCACCGATCCAGTTCAAGGGCACTTCGCTCAAGATCATCCAGACCCAACTCCGCACCACCGACCTCGCCGCACTCCATGCCGCGCTGGCCGAACTGACCGGTAACAGTCCGGACTTTTTCGAAAACGAGCTGGCCGTTCTCGATTTCAGCCACGCCGAGACACTGAGCGACGATCCGGACTGGTCGGCCATTTGCAAGCTGCTGCGCGGTTCGGGCCTGCACGCCATCGCCACCCGCAGCCTGCCGGAAGAGCTGGCCAGCTCGGCCAATGCGGCCGGCTTGCCGACTGTTGGCCCGGACGCGCTGGGTCGCAGCACGGCTCGCCCCAAAGTCGCCGAGGCCCCGGTTGCGCCCGCTCCCGCTGCCGAACCAGCGCCGGTCGTCGCTGCGCCGCCCCCCGAACCTGCTCCGCGCACCGTCACGCTCGACAAGCCTTTGCGTTCCGGCCAGCGTTTCTACGCCAAGGGCGGCGATCTGGTCGTCACGGCCATGATCAGCGCCGGTGCCGAAGTCATCGCCGACGGCAACATCCACATCTACGCGCCGCTGCGTGGCCGGGCCCTGGCCGGCGCCAGCGGCGACAAGACGGCGCGCATCTTCACCACCTGCCTGGAGGCCGAACTGGTCTCCGTGGCCGGCATCTACCGTACTTTCGAGGCCGGCGTCCCCGCCGAACTCGCCCGCCAGCCGGCCACCGTCGGCCTGACCGAGGACGGAGGCGAAAGCCGCCTGACCGTCGCCGCCCTGGCGCTCCGTTAATCGCGCGTTGCGACGCGACTTTTTTTCATAACTTACCCAGCGAGAACTCACGTGACCAGAATCATCGTCGTAACATCCGGCAAGGGCGGGGTCGGCAAGACCACCACCAGCGCCAGCTTTGCCACCGGCCTCGCCCAGCGCGGCTTCAAGACGGCCGTCATCGACTTCGACGTCGGCCTGCGCAACCTCGACCTGATCATGGGCTGCGAGCGCCGCGTCGTTTATGACCTAATCAACGTCATCAACGGCGAAGCAACGCTGACCCAGGCGCTGATCAAGGACAAGCATGCCGACAACCTCTACGTGCTGCCCGCCTCGCAAACGCGCGACAAGGATGCGCTGACCGAGGAAGGTGTCGAGAAGGTCATCAAGGAACTCGAACACCAAGGCTTCGAGTACATCGTCTGCGATTCGCCGGCCGGTATCGAATCGGGCGCCGTCATGGCCCTGACTTTTGCCGACGAGGCGCTGGTCGTGACCAATCCGGAAGTTTCCTCGGTGCGCGACTCCGACCGCATCCTCGGCATCCTGCAGGCCAAGTCGCGCCGTGCCATCGAAGGTCGCGAGCCGGTCAAGGAACACCTGCTCATCACGCGCTACAACCCGACCCGCGTCGAGGCCGGCGAAATGCTGTCGTACAAGGACATCCAGGAAATCCTGCGGGTGCCCATCATCGGCGTCATTCCGGAATCGGAAGAAGTCCTCCAGGCTTCCAACCAGGGTTCGCCGGTCATCCACCAGAAGGAAACCGATGCAGCCGAGGCCTACAACGACGTCATCGCCCGCTTCCTCGGCGAGGACAAGCCGCTGCGTTTCGTCGATTACGTCAAGCCGGGCCTGCTGAAGCGCCTGTTCGGAGGCAAGTGACATGTCCTGGCTCCAGAAACTGTTTGGCAACCAGCCGAAAACCGCTCACCTGGCCAAGGAACGCCTGCAACTGATCATCGCCCACGAACGCGATGGCGGCGGTAGCAGCGCCAATTTCCTGCCTGACCTGCAACGCGAGCTGATCGCCGTGATCTCCAAATACGTCAAGGTGAACACCGAGGACATCCGCGTTTCGCTCGAGAAACAGGGCAATTACGAAGTCCTCGAAGTCAATATCGTCCTTCCCGAAAAGGGCTGAGAAGACTAGCATCGGGGCATTCCGTCGAAGGAGCGCCCCGATGTCCAGCCAGCTCAAACCCAGCGAAATCGTCCGCCAGCTTTCCGAGCACGTCATCGGTCAGGAAGAGGCCAAGCGCACGCTGGCCGTTGCCATATACGCCCACTATCGGCGCATGGCGGCGAATGCTGCGGTCGACAGCGTCGAACTGACCAAAAGCAACATCCTGCTCATCGGCCCGACCGGCACCGGCAAGACCCTGCTCTGC
>PHCF01000200.1 GCA_002842145.1 Betaproteobacteria bacterium HGW-Betaproteobacteria-6
ATACAGCGCCAACGCAGGCGTTCGTAGTCCGCTCTTTCCATCAGACGGCGCGACTGACCATCATGTCCTTGATCTTCCCGATGGCCTTGGTCGGATTCAGGCCCTTCGGACACACGTCAACACAGTTCATGATGGTGTGGCAACGGAACAGGCGATACGGGTCTTCGAGGTTATCAAGACGCTCGTTGGTTGCCTGGTCGCGGGTGTCGGCGATGAAGCGGTAGGCAGCCAGCAGGCCAGCCGGACCGACAAACTTGTCCGGATTCCACCAGAAAGACGGACAGGAGGTCGAACAGCAGGCACAGAGGATGCACTCATAAAGGCCGTTCAGTTCCTCTCGATCTTCCGGCGACTGCAGGCGCTCACGCTCCGGCGGCGGATCGTTATTTATCAGGTACGGCTTAATCGAGTGGTACTGCTTGAAGAATTGAGTCATATCGACGATCAAATCGCGAATGACCGGCAGACCAGGTAGCGGACGCAGCACGATTGGCTGCTTCAGGCTATCGATGTCGGTCAGGCAGGCCAGGCCGTTCTTGCCGTTGATATTCATCGCATCAGAGCCACAGACGCCTTCGCGACAGGAACGGCGATAGGAAATCGTGTCGTCCTTCGCCTTCAACTTGGTCAGCGCATCCAGCAACTTACGGTCCGTCGCCTCGATCTCAACCGAAATATCCTGCATGTAGGGCGCGTCATCCTTGTCTGGATCGTAGCGATAGATACTGAATTGAACCATGCGTTTGCTCATTCTGGACTCCAATTAGTACGAGCGCGTCTTGAGCTCAACCGGCTCGACGGACAGGCAGCGTCGTTGCGACCATTCGGAAACTCAGGGCTATCCGGTGCATCATCACGAACATGGGCGCCGCGAGACTCCTTGCGAGCCTCAGCGGAAATCATCGTAGCCTTGGCGACTTCGATCAGATTCTCCATTTCCAGCGCTTCGGTCCGGGCCGTATTCCAGGCCATCGACTTATCCTTGATTTCCAGATTACGAGCCGCCTTTTCGACCTCAAGAATCTTGCTGACCCCCTGCTTTAGCAGGTCGCTAAAGCGGAATACGCCAGCATGATCTTGCATGGTACGCTGCATGGCCAGACGGGTTTCGTGCACGTTGGCACCGCCCTTGCGGTTATCCAGCGCACTGATACGAGCCAGGGTCTTGTCGGCAACATCCTTCGGCAGGTCGCGGTGAGCACGGCCAGCCTTGAGGTCCTCTACAGCAGAGTCGCCAGCCGATTTACCGAAGACCAGCAAGTCGAGCAGCGAATTCGTACCAAGGCGGTTGGCACCATGTACCGAGGCGCAGGCGCACTCACCGCCAGCATAGAAACCAGGAACAACGGAATTCATATCACCACCTTGCGGCATCACGACACGGCCGGAGTAGTGAGTCGGAATACCGCCCATCTGATAGTGGCAGGTCGGAACAACCGGCAACGGCTCTTTCAGGCAATCAACCCCGGCAAACTGCAGACCGATCTCATGAATACCCGGCAGGCGCTTCATGATGGTAGCCGGATCAAGGTGGGTAATATCGAGCAGGACGTAATCCTTGTTAGCACCGCAGCCACGACCTTCCTTAATTTCGGTGGTCATC
This sequence comes from Betaproteobacteria bacterium HGW-Betaproteobacteria-6, assembly GCA_002842145.1. Classification (GTDB taxonomy): domain Bacteria; phylum Pseudomonadota; class Gammaproteobacteria; order Burkholderiales; family Rhodocyclaceae; genus Azonexus. Next base: position 1,604 of record PHCF01000200.1, read on the forward strand.
GCGCGTGAAACCACGTCGCGCGACGCCAAATCCTTGGCATTCGGCGCGTAGCGCTCCATAAAGCGCTCCTTGCTGCTATTGCGCAGAATACCGCCTTCGCCGCGAACGCCTTCGGTAATCAGCACACCTGCACCAGCGACACCGGTCGGGTGGAACTGCCAGAATTCCATGTCTTCAAGCGGAATGCCAGCACGCGCTGCCATTCCCAGACCGTCACCAGTATTGATAAAGGCGTTGGTCGAAGAGTAGTAAATCCGGCCAGCACCACCAGTAGCAAAAATGGTAGCGCGGGCGTGGAAAATCACAACCTGGCCTGTTTCCATTTCCATGGCGGTGACGCCGAGGACATGCCCCTCTTCATCGCGAATCAGGTCGAGCGCCATCCACTCTACAAAAAACTGGGTATTGGCTTTTACGTTCCGCTGATACATTGCGTGCAACATGGCGTGACCGGTACGGTCAGCGGCTGCGCACGAGCGACGAACCGGCTTTTCGCCAAAGTTCGACATATGACCGCCGAACGGACGCTGATAAATCTTGCCATCGTCGGTACGGTCAAACGGCATACCGTAGTGCTCGAGCTCAACAACAACCTCATTAGCCTTCTTGCACATGAACTCGATTGCATCCTGGTCACCGAGCCAGTCGGAACCTTTGACGGTATCGTACATGTGCCACGTCCAGTGATCCTCCTCAGAATTGCCGAGCGACGCAGCAACACCGCCCTGCGCCGCAACGGTGTGCGAACGGGTAGGAAACACCTTGGAAAGCACAGCAGTCTTGAGGCCGGCTTCGGACAACTGGATCGCGGAACGCAGGCCGGCACCACCAGCACCAACAATAACCGCATCAAATTTGAGAACAGGAATACTCACGCTTACAGCCTCCAGAGAATCGCAGCAGCCCACGCGGTGTAACCCACCAGCGCAGCAGCAGTCAGAACGTGCAGAGACAGGCGCAGGCCGGTCGGCTTCACGTAGTCCATCCAGATGTCACGCACACCAATCCAGGCGTGGTAGAACAGACTGACAAAGAAAAGGAAGGTCAGGAACTTGATGACGCCATTGGCAAACACACCCTGCCATGCCTCGAAGGTAGACGGACGCACAACCAGCAGAACGGCGGCAATCAATACCGAATAGACCGCCATGATGACAGCCGTGGCGCGCTGGATGATCCAGTCCTTCAGGCCGTAGTGGGCACCGACAACAATACGGTTGATCACAGCAACACCCCCCAGAGAATCAGGGTCAGCGGAATGCTGACAGCGAGAACAACACCAGCGGACTTCCTGGCCGCCTCTTTCTCGATGCCGACATGCAAATCAAGCAGAAGGAAGCGGATACCGGCACAGAAGTGGTGAACGAATGCCCAAAGCAGACCTGCCAGAATCACCTTAACCGGCAGCATCCCGGCAATCGACTGGAAAGCAGCAAAGCTTTCAGGAGAACCCACACTAGCCCCGAAGAGCCAGAGCACAACCGGGATACAAAGAAACAAGCCCGCACCGCTCACGCGATGCAAAATTGAAACTTTGCCCGGCAACGGCAACTTTATTGTAGTCAAGTCCAAGTTTTTTGGACGTTTCTTGATGGTCATTTCTGCCATGAACGTCATCCCTCGCCAGATCATTCCGGTAGTAGTGTTGCCGTGTGTAATACAACCCACGCCGCCACTCCACCGGCTTATTGCCGTAGGTGTAGGCCGTTCGCTCAACGAGCAGAAGAGGCTCTCCCACAGGAACGCCGATTATGTCGGCACTCTGAGCATCTGCACCAACCGCACGCAAATGCTCCTCGGCATGAATCATACGAACTCCGAAATCGCTCTCAAAAAGACTGTAGAGCGAACGCTCGCCGCCCCTCAAGCCCTCAAGAGTCAACCCATTAAACAAGTCGGCGACCAGATAAATCTGATCATAAACAACTGGCTCACCACTAAAACGCAACAGGCGCTTGACGTGAACCACCTTGCCGCCGACCTGTAACCCCAGGACCGCCGCAACCTCTGGCGAAGCATCAATGGTCTCGCAAAAAAAAGGGTCGCTGACTGCAGGCGCCGCCTTACTGTCGTCCGGCACCAAGCGCAGAAAACGATAAAAGGAGCGTGGATCGCTATGGGTCGCGACAAACGTCCCTTTACCCTGACGCCGAACCAGCATATTTTCGGCAGCCATTTCGTCGATAGCCTTGCGCACAGTCCCCTGACTAACATTGAATCGCGTCGCCAACTCACCTTCGCTGGGTATTGCATCACCCGGCCCCCACTCTCCCTCCTCCAGACTACGAGTCAAGAAATCCTTGATCTGACGATAGAGAGGACTAAAAGTCGGAGAGCTTAGGCGCTGGGCTGGTTGGGAGACGTCACGAGTCATGGTCCAAATTTCAGCACATTTCGCGCACACCGTCCACGAAAAGTTGTCTTATATAAGACAGATGATGAATTGACAGCCCGGCGCTGAACTTTTACCATCTTGAGTTCTCGTACCTGCTGACGCAAGGAAGCAAAAAAAGCAGGTATTCGGGCAAATACGAACAATTTCAACCACGCTGTTTCAAACAGGAGCGATACATGTCCAAAGCCCCCATGCGCGTTGCCATTACCGGCGCCGCCGGCCA
>PHCF01000201.1 GCA_002842145.1 Betaproteobacteria bacterium HGW-Betaproteobacteria-6
AGTTAAGGGTTGTAGGACGCCCTCCCGCGCACGCGCGCCGACGACACCCGCTGAGCACGAAGGGTGGGCGTCGTACAAGCCTCTAGGGAGGAAACCGCGGGGAGTACCAATCTGGGCGTACCAGTTGGCAGCTATGGGGATTTGACTGAGCGCAGTGTTGTTGTCGAGGGCAGTTTCCCCGCCTGATCCATGCGCGAAGACATCACCTTGGTGTGCTGTGCGGCTTCAGATGAACGTCTGCAGCTGTGCCAGCACGGGCAACAGCATCGATTTCTGAGTCGGGCGCAACGGTCCCCGGCGAGCCATGAGCCCGCTCCAGACACCAGCAAGGTCTCACATGCCAACGCTTTCATGGTGGCCCCCGCTGGTGAGGTGTGGGCATAGGCTGCCCGCGTGCGAACGTCTCGACGATGAGCATCGCCGCGCCGCAGTGAACGCACACGAAGTTCGGCCGGATCGGCTCAGCACCATCACACCGGCTGCTCTCGATCTGCCCGCCTGGTTCCGCAGGCACAAGCAGCTGGCGCGCCTGCACGATGCACTCGCGCCGATGGGTGTTGGCCAGCAGCCCGTAGTGCCGGATCCGGTGGAATCCGCTGGGTAGCACGTGCAGCAGGAAGCGGCGCATGAACTCCTCGGGCGAGAGCGTCATGGTCTTGTGGCGTGTCTTGCCCTGGGCTCGGCCCTTGTCGCGATAGTCCTTCCAGCGAAACGTCACCCCACGCTCGTCGTGCGCCACCAGCCTTGAGTTGGAGATGGCCACCCGGTGGGTGTAGCGCGAGAGGTAGGCCAGCACAGCCTGAGGTCCTGCAAACGGCTTCTTGGCATAGACCACCCATTCACACTTGCGCAGCGGCGCGAGCCAGCGCGCGAAGGCCTTCGGGTCCGCCAGCGCGGTGAGTTCCGAGAAGAACTTCAGCGTGCCCGCGCGGTGTTCATGTTCCAGCGCCTCCAGAAACAGCCGCCGGAACAGACGCGAGAGCACGCGCACGGGCAGGAAGAAACCCGGTCGGCACGACACCCAACGCTCCCCGTCCAGCGAGAGCCCGCCGCCAGGCACGATGCCGTGGACGTGCGGGTGGTGGGTGAGCGCCGAACCCCAGGTGTGCAGTACAAGGGTGGCGCCGATCTGCGCCCCCAGGTGCTTGGGGTCAGCGGCGATGCTGCGCAGCGTCTGTGCCGCCACCTCAAACAGCAGGCCGTAGATGACGGCCTTGTTCCAGTACGCGATCTCGCTGATGGGTGCGGGCAGCGTGAAGACCACATGGAAGTAGTCCACTGGCAGCAGGTCGGCCTGGCGCGCATCCAGCCAGCGCCGTGCTGCACTGGCCTGGCACTTGGGGCAGTGGCGGTTGCGGCACGAGTTGTAGGCGACCTGCAGGCGCTGGCAGTCTTCACAGCGCAGCACATGTCCCCCCAGTGCCGCGCTGCGGCACTGCTCGATGGCTGTCATGACCTTGAGCTGACCCAGGCTCAGGTGGGAGCGCTGGGCTTGCCGCCAGGCCGGCCCGTGGGTGCGGAAGATGTCCGCCACCTCAAGGGCAGCGGTGCCCATGGTGGGCCTACGCGGTACTCAGTTGCTCCAGCGGGCTGACCACCTCGCGCAGGACGTCAGTGGCCACCTGCGCGTACATGGCTGTCGTCTCCAGCTTCTTGTGCCCCAGCAGGACCTGGATCACCCGGATGTCCACCTTCTGCTCCAGCAGATGAGTGGCAAAGCTGTGGCGCAGGGTGTGCATGGACACGCGCTTGTCGATGTTCGCGGCGTCAGCCGCCATGTGAATGGCGCGGTTGAGCTGTCGGGTGGTCAGAGGCTCGACCGGGTTCAAGCCTGGGAACAGCCAGCCACCATCAAGCATCTTGCCTTGCGCTCGGGCTACACGCCACCAGACCCGAAGGCGCTCCAGCAATATTGGCGAGAGCATGGCATAGCGGTCTTTGCTGCCCTTGCCTTGTTCCACGCGCAGCGTCATGCGTTGGCTGTCGATATCGCTGACCTTCAAAGACACGACTTCGCTGGCGCGCAGACCCGTGCCATAGGCCAGGGACAGTGCGGTCTGGTGCTTGAGGTTTCCAGTTGCGGCAATCAAGCGAGCCACTTCCTCGCGGCTGAGCACCACCGGCAAGGTGCGTGGCACATGAACGGGCTGCATCTTGGCCGTCAACTCCACACGGTCCAGGGTGATCTCGCAGAAAAACTTCAGCCCGGTGATGGTGGCGTTGAGGTTGGTGGGTGAGGTGCCCTGGTCAACCAGGTGGAGCTGGAAGTTGCGCAGATCTTCGACGGTGGCGGTGTCTGGAGGCCGGCCCAGGTAGGCGGTGAACCGGCGCACGGCTCGGATGTAGGCGGTCTGCGTCTTGGGTGCAAGCCTGCGCATCCGCATGTCTTCGAGCATGCGCTGGCGCAACGGAGAAACCGCCGGATGGGGTGCGTTCATGATGGTGCTCCTGTCGTAAGCGAGGCCAATTGCCTCGACTCACAACATCGGCGCGTGCACCAACGACGTCAACCAACCATCTCAGCTCGGAGACTACCGCGCGAGCGGTTTAGTCC
>PHCF01000202.1 GCA_002842145.1 Betaproteobacteria bacterium HGW-Betaproteobacteria-6
TGCAGCTGTTACGTCCGGTGCAGCCTTCGCACAATCCAACGTCACCATCTACGGTAACGTCGATATGGGTGTCATGTTCCGTCAAGGCAGCAACGGCGCAGTCGCCAGCGGCCAGTCGCAGTACGATCTGCAAAGCGCTGCTTCGCAGAGCCACATCGGCTTCAAGGGCGTTGAAGATCTGGGCAACGGCCTGAAGGCGCTGTTCGATCTGCAATATCGCATCAGCCCGGACACCAACACCGGTCTGGCTTCGGCCGGCCACCAGTATGTCGGCGTGACCGGCGGTTTCGGTACCGCAGTTGCCGGTTACCTGGACGGCATCCGCTACGGCATCTACGGCAAGTACAGCCCGTTCGGCAACTACTCGGTCGCCAGCCTGACCTCGATGACCACCCAGTACGACCGTGCAGCCAATGCCATCGCCTACATCTCGCCGGCTTTCAGCGGCTTCACCGTGATCCTGGCTACCGCCACCAACACGCAGGGCGCCGAAGGCAGCCTGAACACGTCCCACTCCGTGGCTACGCGTTCACCACTCGGTGGCAACACCGGCGATGATCGTCTGCTGTCGGCCAACCTGATCTACGCCAACGGCCCGTTGAGCATTGATCTCGATTATGAAACGACACGAGCCGTCGGCTATGACAGCGACCGTCTGTACGTCGCCACTGTTGGTGCTTCCTACGACTTCGGCGTGGTCAAGGTCAGCGGCGTCTACGACGTCATCAAAGGCGATGTGAACTCGTTCATCGGGGGCAACGTAGCTGGTGCCGCTTTTGGCCTGGCAGCAGATCAGAAATACGATCGCCGCAACTGGTTCATCGGCGCCAGCGCGCCGGTTGGCAAGTTCAAGGTGCTCGGCATGTTCGGCCAGGTCAAGGACAAGACCCTGACCGACCGCGATGCCTGGAAGGTGGGCCTCGGCGCACGCTACGCCCTGTCCAAGCGTACCGAACTGTACGCCGACTACGCCCATATCAAGAACGACACCAATGCCGCTTACACCATCAACCCGATGGGTAACAGCTCTGGTACCAGCGCCGGCATCAACGGCCTGGCGATCGGTATGAAGCACTCGTTCTAAGTAGCCGCTTTACCCGGACGGTTCTCTTTTCCATTGAATCGTCCGGACAACGAACTCTTGCGTCAGATGTTTTCTGTACATCTGTTTGGGACGTCTCTCGGGGCGTCCCATTTTTTTCTGGTTTTTCTGGTGCTGTTAGGGATTTCCACGCCAACGATTGCCGATGATACGGTCGTTGTTACGGTAACCCATTCCGATTTCCGGACAGCTCACGATGGGCTGATCGAAGCCATCGAGAGCGAAGGCCTGGTGGTCGGCAACACCCTCCCGTTTCGTGACATGCTGGCCCGCACAGCCGTTGGCGGCGGAGCGATTCCTTACGGCGAAGCGGAAATCATTCAGTTCTGCAGCAGCGTACTGGCCGCCGAATTGGTCCGCGAAGACCCTCGGCAACTGACGCTGTGCCCGCTGTCCGTAGCCCTGTATTCGTTGGTGGAAAAACCGACCGAGATCCACCTGGCGTATCGCTCGCCGGGAGGCTCGACGGCAGGCAGGCGGCGCGCCGAATCCTTGTTGCAGCGCATTGTCCGGCGCGCGGCCGGACTTGCCCGCCTGCACTGGTAGGGGAGGCGGCGTTCAGGGCCGGTGATTCATCAGGGCCTTGAGCCCATTCACGTTGAGGATGCGAATATGCTTCTGCTGGACGGCAATGTGGCCTTCTTCCTGAAAGCGCGAGAAGGCGCGTGAAACAGTTTCCAGCTTGAGGCCGAGATAGCTGCCGATTTCCTCGCGCGTCATGCGCAGATAGAACTCGGCGTGCGAAAAACCGCGTGCCGTGAAGCGTTGCGACAAGTTGAGGAGGAAGGCCGCCAGTCGCTCTTCGGCGCGCATCGTGCCGAGCAACATCATGACGCCATGGTCGCGAACGATTTCCCGGCTCATGACCTTATGGAAATGATGCTGCAGCGTGTGGATTTCACGTGACAGCACCTCAAGGCGCGAAAACGGTATGGCGCAAATCTCGCTGTCTTCAAGTGCAATCGCATTGCAGGTGTGGTGCTCGGTGCTGATGCCGTCGAGGCCCAGCAGTTCGCCTGCCATCTGGAAGCCGGTCACCTGGTCGCGACCATCTTCAAGCAACACATCGGTCTTGAAGAAGCCGCTGCGAATCGCGTAAATCGCGTCAAAAACTTCACCAGCGCGGTAGAGATGGTCGCCACGCTTGATGCGACGGCGGGTCGAAACCAGATCGTCGAGGCGCTCAAGTTCTTCGAGACTCAGGCCAAAAGGCAGGCATAGCTCGCGCAGGTTACAATTGGAGCAAGCCGTCTTGATGACCGACAGCGAAATGTCCTGATTTAGCGGGTGTGTTTGAGCCATTTTCAACCTGCGTTCGCTTGATCCAAGTCAACCATAAAATCGATCCTTCCGAACATAATCAGACCTACTTTTAGTGGCTGGCCTAATGAATTTCGCAACCGAAAACCTCGTCTTCGATCCCCAGATCATCCGCCGTTTTGATG
>PHCF01000049.1 GCA_002842145.1 Betaproteobacteria bacterium HGW-Betaproteobacteria-6
CATGGGTGCGCTTGCGGCGCACGACCGACGGTTGATACGTGCGTTTCATGTTGTAATCCCTTGATGTGCGAAGAAAAACGCGTGATTACACCTTGTTTGTTGGTGTTCTGTCAAGATCAATTAATTTTAAAAGCTGTGGATAACTTCCGTGAATGGGGGGTAAAATCTTGCCTTTGCTGGCGACTGACGGTTAGCCAGCCAAATCAAAATAAGTTTTCAAATCAAGTATCTAATAACCGCCATCGGTCTTCGATCCGAATGCGCGGGGAGGAGTGTTTTCTTAGATGGCCGGTTTCTGGGAATCCTGTTTGCAGCGCTTTGAGCAGGAATTGCCCGCGCAGCAATTCAACACCTGGATCAAGCCCTTGCGGCTCGAAGGGGAAACCACGGCTCTGGACGACGGTCTGCGCCTTATCGCTCCGAATACCTTCATCTTGAAGTGGGTACGCGACCGCTATCTGACTCGTATTGAAGAATACAGCCGCAGCTTCTTCTCCGGGCCGGTCAACATCGCGCTGATTATTGGCAGCGGAAAAGCTGGCAATCGGATTGAGGCTGGCAGCGAAGCTGGTGATAAATCTCCAAGCAAGGCTGCTGCCAATAGCCAAAAAAAGGCCCCCGCTGCTGACAAGCCGCGGGCCAAGAGCGGAAATTACGAAAAATCCAGGTTGTTTCAGTCATTTACTTTCGACAATCTGGTGGTCGGCAAGGCCAATGATCTTGCTCGGGCTGCTGCCGTCCAGGTGGCGAACAACCCCGGTGGCGCCTACAACCCGCTATTCATTTACGGTGGTGCCGGCCTTGGCAAGACTCACCTGATTCACGCCATCGGCAACGCCATCGTTGCTGAAAACCCGGAAAAGATTGTGCGCTATGTTCATGCCGAGGATTACTACTCGGATGTCGTGCGCGCCTACCAGCAAAAGTCCTTCGATACTTTCAAGCGTACCTATCGTTCGCTCGACGTGCTGTTGCTCGATGATGTCCAGTTCTTCAACGGCAAGAATCGTTCGCAGGAGGAGTTTTTCTTCCTGTTCAATGCGCTGATCGAAGCACGCAAGCAGATCATCATCACCTGCGATACCTATCCAAAAGACATCAACGGCCTCGATGACCGTCTGGTCACGCGCTTCGACTGGGGCCTGACTGTCCAGATCGAGCCACCTGAACTGGAAATGCGTGTCGCCATTCTGAAGAAGAAGGCAGAAGCCGAAGGCATTCATCTCGACGATGAAGTTCCTTTCTTCATCGCCAAGCATTTGCGTTCCAATGTGCGTGAACTCGAAGGCGCCCTGAAAAAGGTTCTGGCCTACTCGTCCTTCCATGGCCGCGCCATCGCGCTGGACCTGACCAAGGAAGCGCTCAAGGACGTTATTGGTTCGGCCCGTAATGTCGGCATCGACAACATCCAGAAGACCGTTGCCGATTACTACAAGATGAAGGTTGCCGAACTGTTCTCGAAAAAGCGTACCCGCGCCATTGCCCGACCCCGTCAGGTTGCCATGTGGTTGTGCCGGGAAGTGACCTCACACAGTTTTCCGGAAATCGGCGATGCCTTTGGCGGCCGCGATCACACGACGGTCATTCATGCCGTCAAGACCATCGACGCCTTGCGCCTCAAGGAAAACGAACTCAACCACGACCTGCATGTATTGCTGCAGGTATTGAAAGGGTGAGGTTGTCGATAAGTCTGTGGGAAAGCTGTGTATGAATTGTGGATCATATGGAATTACCCACTTTGTGGGAAAATTGTCCGGATTTCACCCACAGGCAATCCAGTCGTTTTCGCAGACCGTAAAATCTGATTCAATCCGCTGAAATTAAACAATATTTTTCAGTTATTCACAGAATTGTTCCCGATATAGTCTACTTAGGAATTTAATTTATGGTTCTTATCAAAACCCAAAGAGACACGCTTCTGGCCCCGCTCCAACGTGCTGCTGGAAAAGAAGGGTGATCGCCTGACCTTGTTGGCCACCGACATCGAAATCCAGATCACCACAAGCACCGACGGTGCCGGTGGCGATGGTGATGGTGCCGTAACGGTCGGTGCCCGCAAGTTACAGGAAATCCTGCGTTCGTTGCCGGATACCACCGAAGTCAGCCTGGTTCTCGAAGACAAGCGCTTGCTGGTTCGCGGCGGCAAGAGCCGGTTCAGCTTGCAGACCCTGCCGGCCGACGATTTCCCGCGCATGACGGTCAATGAAGGCGAAACCAAGCAGTTTTCGATGTCCCAAAAGGCCTTTCGCCAGCTGATCAGCAAGACCCAGTATTCGATGGCGGCACAGGACGTACGTTATTACCTGAACGGCCTGCTGTTGCTGGTCGAAGGCAAGGAACTGCGTGCCGTGGCAACCGACGGTCACCGCCTGGCCTATGCCAGCGTCGAGATCGACACCGACCTGCCGCGCCAGGAAATGATCCTGCCGCGCAAGACGGTACTCGAGCTGAACCGTTTGCTGGTCGATACCGACGATGCACTGAACATTACCCTGACCCCGAACCAGGTACGCTTCTCTTTTGGTTCCGTCGTGCTGGTTTCCAAGCTGATCGACGGCAAGTTCCCCGACTACGAGCGCGTTGTTCCGGCGACCCTGAAGAACCACATGAAGGTAGGCCGCCAGACGCTGATGCAAGCCATGCAGCGTGCCGCCATCCTGACCAACGAAAAATTCCGTGGCGTTCGTGTCGTGCTGGGTGAAAACAGCCTCAAGCTGATCGCCGCCAATGCCGAGCAGGAAGAAGCGGTCGAAGAAATCGAAGTCGACTACACCGGCGATGTCATTGATGTCGGCTTCAACGTCGGTTATTTGCTCGACGTGCTGAACAATATTCACACTGAAGAAATTCAGTGGAGTTTCAACGATGCCAACTCCAGCGCATTGATCACCGTCCCCGGCAACGACCGCTTCAAGTACGTCGTGATGCCGATGCGCATCTGATCGACTCAGCTTCAACCCAAGAAGGCCTGCCCAGCCGGGCAGGCCTTTTGCAGTTTCACGTGGAACCAAAACAATGAGTGAAGAGAACGTCCTGCCAGCCGAATCGCCCGCTTACGGTGAATCCAGCATCCAGATCCTCGAAGGCCTTGAGGCAGTCCGCAAGCGTCCTGGCATGTACATCGGCGATACCTCCGATGGTACCGGCCTGCATCATCTGGTCTTCGAAGTCGTCGACAATTCGATTGACGAAGCGCTGGCCGGGCATTGCGACGACATTATCGTCACCATTCATACCGACAACTCGATTTCGGTCATCGACAACGGCCGGGGTATCCCGACTGGCGTCAAGATGGACGACAAGCACGAACCCAAGCGCTCGGCAGCTGAAATCGCGCTCACCGAGCTGCACGCCGGCGGCAAGTTCAACCAGAACTCCTACAAGGTGTCCGGCGGCCTGCACGGCGTTGGCGTTTCCTGCGTCAACGCACTGTCCAAGTTCTTGCGCCTGACTATCCGCCGTGATGGTCAGAAGCATTTCATGGAATTTTGCCGTGGTGTGCCGGTTGACCGTGCGATTGAAGTTCGCGACGGCGTCGAAATTTCGCCGCTCAAGATCATCGGCGAGACCGAAAAACGTGGAACCGAAGTTCACTTTCTGGCCGATGAGGAAATCTTTGGGCACGTTGAGTTCCACTACGAAATTCTCGCCAAGCGTCTGCGCGAGCTGTCTTTCCTGAACAACGGCGTTTCCATCAAGCTGGTCGACCAGCGGGCCGGCAAGGAAGAGCTTTTCGCCTTTGCCGGTGGCGTACAGAGCTTCGTCGAATACATCAACCGCACCAAATCGGTCCTTCACCCGAATATCTTCTACTCGGCTGGCGATGCCAAGGTAGGCCAGGGCGCGGCCGAGACCGGTATCACTATCGGTGTCGAAGTGGCGATGCAGTGGAACGACTCCTACCAGGAACAGGTGCTTTGTTTCACCAATAACATTCCCCAGTCGGACGGTGGCACGCACCTGACTGGTCTGCGCGCCGCGATGACCCGTGTCATCAACAAGTACATCGACGAGAACGAGATTGCCAAGAAGGCCAAGGTCGACATCGCCGGTGACGACATGCGCGAAGGCCTGGCCTGCGTGCTGTCGGTCAAGATGCCCGACCCGAAGTTCGCTTCACAAACCAAGATGAAGCTGGTTTCCTCCGAAGCCCGCGCCGCCGTCGAGGAAGTCGTTGCCCAGAAGCTCGCCGATTTCCTGCTCGAGCGCCCGGTCGATGCCAAGATGATTTGCGGCAAGATCGTTGAAGCCTCGCGGGCTCGCGAAGCCGCCCGCCGCGCCCGTGAAATGACGCGCCGCAAGGGCGTTCTCGACGGCGTTGGCTTGCCCGGCAAGCTGGCCGACTGTCAGGAAAAAGACCCGGCCCTGTGCGAAATCTACATCGTCGAGGGCGACTCCGCTGGCGGTTCCGCCAAGCAGGGTCGCGACCGGAAGTTCCAGGCCATCCTGCCGCTGCGCGGCAAGGTGCTCAACGTCGAGAAGGCACGTTTCGACAAGCTGATTTCCTCCGAACAGATCGTTACCCTGATCACGGCCCTCGGCACCGGCATCGGTAAGGACGATTTCAACGTCGACAAGCTGCGCTACCACCGCATCATCATCATGACCGACGCGGACGTTGACGGTGCGCACATCCGCACCCTGCTGCTCACGCTGCTCTATCGCCAGATGCCCGAGCTGATTGATCGCGGCTACGTCTATATTGCCCAGCCGCCGCTCTACAAGGTCAAGCATGGCAAGACCGAGCGTTACCTCAAGGACGATCTCGAATACAACCAGTTCCTTCTCAATCTGGCGCTGGACGAGGCCGTTCTGACGCCGCGTGCCGGGGCTGAAGGCATCACCGGCCCGGCGCTCGAAGGATTGGCCCGTTCCTGGCTGGCTACCGAAGCCGTTATCGAACGCCTGTCGCACCTGATCAACCCGGAAGTGCTGCAGTCCATCGTTCGCTACAACATCGCCATTGACCTGAACAGCGAAGAAAGCGCGCGCGCCAGTGGCGAGCGAATTGCCGCTTTCATTCCGTCTGGAACACGCCTGGTGCCGAAGTACGACGATATTCAGGAACGCTGGACGCTGCGCGTCGAGCGCATGCACCACGGCAACCTCAAGGTCGGCCTGATCGACGAAGACCTGCTGCTGTCAGGCGACTTCATCCAGCTGCGCCGGACGGCCGAAACGCTGGCCGACATGTTTGGCGCTGGCGCCATCATGGCGCGGGGCGAAAAGAAGCAGGTCGTGACGAATTTCGGCGACGCCATGAAGTGGCTGCTCAACGAAGTCGAACGCGGCATCAGCAAGCAGCGCTATAAAGGTCTGGGTGAGATGAATCCGGATCAACTTTGGGAAACGACGATGGACCCGAAGGTTCGCCGCTTGCTGCGCGTGCAGATCGACGACGCCATCGCCGCTGACGAGATCTTCACGACGTTGATGGGCGAGGATGTTGAGCCGCGTCGGGCCTTCATCGAAACCAACGCTTTGAGCGCCAGGGTCGACATTTAACCGTCGGTTTTGTCAGTTCAGAAAAGGCTCCGCAGGGAGCCTTTTCCATTTTGACGAGAGGTTGGGTATGCGGGTTGTCGTTCAGCGGGTCAGGGAGGCCAGTGTTACGGTCAACCGGGAAATTTGCGGAAAAATTGAGTCGGGCCTGCTCGTCCTGGCCGGATTCGAGGCTGATGACGGGGCCGCCGATATTGACTGGATGGCCGGCAAGATCGTTCGCCTGCGGCTGTTTGCTGACGAGAACGGGGTTATGAACCGCAGCGTCGTTGAGGCGGGCGGGCAGATTCTCGCGGTTTCCCAATTCACGCTTTATGCCTCGGTGAAAAAGGGTAATCGGCCGTCGTGGAGTCGGGCGGCGCGCGGCGATGTATCGCAGCCGCTATTCGAGCAGTTTGTTGCCCGCTTGTCGGCCGAACTGGGCAAGCCGGTGCCGACCGGGGTTTTTGGCGCCGACATGGAGGTCAGCCTGGTCAACGACGGGCCGGTCACGCTGACTATTGATTCGAAGGCGCCGGAATAGGCGGGCTCAGTCGCTGGCAAACGCCGTGTGGAGGCGGACGATGCCCGCCAGCCCTCCCATCGCCAGCCCGATACCCGTGGCCGGGTCGGGCACTTCCGGTTCGCCGGGGTTGATGCGGATGAGCCGGCCGTTGCAGTTCTCGGAAAAATGACGGACGGTCGGGATGTTCGTCCCGGCACCGATCTCAATGCAGACGAGACGATCGACTGTGGCCAGCCATTGTTGCAGGCGGTGGTATTGCAGCATCGTCCGCCGATCCACCCAGCCCCAGTCGCCAAACATCAGGATATTCGGGCGGGCCAGGGCGCCGCAGTGCGGGCAATGAGGCAATTCATTGCGCAGTCGACAGTTGTCAGTGTCGATTTCGGGATGAAAGTCGTCGGCGGTCCAGATGTGTTCGCCACAACCCGCGGCGCATTGCAGATGATGGATGGAGCCGTGAATTTCACAAACCAGGTCGGTACCGAATCCGGCTTTCTGGAACTGGCCGTCGACATTGCTGGTGAAGGCGCGGAGGCCGTGCGGCATGCCTTTCGCCAGTTCGCGGAGCAGGGCGAAGCCGGCGTGTGGCGGGGTTTTCCGGTAGAGGGCGAGGCGATGGCCGTAGAAGCCCCAGGCGAGGCGCGGGTCGTTTTCGAAGGCGGTGGGGTTGGCGATCGATTCGAAGCTGACTCTGGCCCGGCCGAGCGCCGGATAGACGGACCAGAAGCCGCCCGGCCCGCGAAAATCGGGCAGGCCGGAATCGATGCCCATGCCGGCGCCGGCGGTGATGAGCAGGGCGTCAGCCTGATGCAGCCAATCGGCTGCCCGGGCAATGTTTCGGCTTTCCTGCGGCTCAGTCACGGCGGTTTTGACTGAATCCCACGGTCAACCGGGAAAAAGGCCAAAAATTGAAATGATCCGGCCTTAGTCCAGGCCGCCTTCGGTGCTGGCCAGTACGCCCGGGTAACCGGTTGGATCATCCTTGTGGTGAAAAATCTCGTTGATCTGGAATTCCAGGTCGGTGAGGGCGCCGTGTTCGTCGGCGTAGATTTCCTTGATGCGGAGGATTTCCGGTATCGCTAGCTGGAAAGCGTTGATCAGTTGTGGGTCGAAATGCTTGCCGGATTGCTCGTAGAGATATTGCAGGGCTTCCTCGACCGGCACCGCTTTCTTGTACGGGCGCACCGAAACGAGGGCATCGAAGACATCGGCGATGGCCACAATGCGGCCTTCGAGCGGGATGTTCTCGCCGGCCAACTGCTGCGGGTAGCCGCTGCCATCCCATTTTTCGTGGTGGGTGAGGGCGATGATGCGCGAAGTCTCGAGCAGCTCGTTATCGTGTTTGCCGATGATTTCGGCGCCCATGATAGGGTGCTGGTGCATGACTTCCCATTCAGCCGCATCGAGTTTCCCGGGTTTGAGCAGGATGGCGTCGGGGATGCCTATCTTGCCAATGTCGTGCATCGGCGCGGTGTTGAAAATGATGTTGGCAGCCTCTTCGCCGAGGCCGTGGGCGACGGCGATGATGCGGGCGTAGTGGCTCATGCGCAGCACGTGGTTACCGGTCTCGTTGTCCTTGAACTCGGCGGCCCGGCCAAGACGACGGATGATCTGCTGGCGGGTCGTGAGCAACTCGTGGGTGCGCTGGCGAACCATCCGCTCAAGCTCGCGCGACTGGTCGTAGAGCGCGAGATGGGTGCGGACACGGGCTTTGACGATGGGCGGGCTGATCGGCTTGGTGATGTAATCGACGGCACCCGTTTCCAGGCCGCGCTGTTCATCCTCGGTGCTGGTCATGGCAGTGACGAAAATGATCGGAATGCGCCGCCGGTCGGGGTTCGATTTGAGGCGCCGGCAGATTTCCAGGCCGGAGAGCCCGGGCATCATGATGTCGAGCAGAATGAGGTCGGGTGGCTCGTCGGAGTACACGATCTTGAGTGCCTTCTCGCCCGAGGTGGCAATGCGGATCCGATAGTCGTCACGCAGCACTTCGCTGAGCAGATCGATGTTTTCCGGGCTGTCGTCGACGACCAGAATGCATTGTTTGGGGAGCAAGGGGGACATGATCGGTGGGGTCTCGTGGGTAAGCTCAAGGTTGGCCCGGGTTCGGGGATAGTTGGTGCAACGTTGCCAGGGCTTCTTCGAAATCGTAGCGCTCGACCTGGAGGGCCAGTTGGTCGACCAGACGGGGGTCACCCTGCTGACGAAGCCAGGCCGCCATTTCCTCGAATTGGCGAACGGCAGCGGCATCGTCGTCGGCCAGCAAGCGGCGCAGCGCGGCCAGCGCCGCGGCCTGCACTTCAGAAGGCGGCACTGGCGTTATCTGGCGTTCGAGCGCCGGGAGCGTGGTGGGAATGGCCAGCGCGGCGGGCATCGCCAGGCTGAGTTTGTCCAGCAGCGCATCAACCCCGACGTCGTTGATCGGCATCCCTTTCCGCAGACTGTCTTCCAGCTCGCCGGCCAGCCGCGCCAGGCCGACCGCGCCGATATTGCCGGCCAGGCCGCGCAGGGTATGGGCGCGCAGGATCATGGCGGCGCTGTCACCCTGTTGCCGGTCGGCCGCCAGGCGATCGACTGCGTCGCCCTGATTGTCGCGGAAGCGGACGAGCAGCCGGTCGTACATGCTGCGATTGCCGCCCATCCGCGCCAGGGCGGCAGCGCTATCGATCTCGGGGGCATCCCCGGCGCCCTCGGCTGTTGAGGAAACCGGCGGTTGGCTTGTGCCATCGCCTGGCTCAAGCCAGCGGGCAAGCGTGGCATGGAGGACAGCGACGTCGATGGGCTTGGGAATATGGTCGTTCATGCCGGCCGTAAGGCAGCGCTCGCGGTCGCCGGCCAATGCGTTGGCGGTCATGGCAACGATGGGCAACTGGCGCAAGTGCAGTTCGTCGCGGATCTTGCCGGTCGCCGCGTAGCCATCCATGACCGGCATCTGGCAGTCCATGAGGACCAGATCGTAGGCCTTGTGCTGCACGGCCTCGACCGCCTGCTGACCGTTCTCAGCGGTCTCCACGGTCAACCCGATATTGCTCAACATTTCCTCGGCCAGTTCGCGATTGACCTCGTTGTCTTCGACGAGCAGGACGCGCCGGCCCGAGAACTGGCGGCCCGGATTGTCTGCCGTCACCCGAGGAAGCGGAGCTAGTGCCGTTTCACGATGCAACGCAACCATGATGCTGTCGAACAGCGACGACGGGGTGGCCGGCTTGCTCAGGATGGCGCCAACCTCCAGGCCGCCGAGCGCCGCTTGCAGTTCTTCGTGATCATAGGCCGTGGCCATGACGATGGCCGCCTTGTCGGCCGATGCCGCTTGGCTGATCTGGCGGACCAGGTCGACGCCATCCATGTTCGGCATCTTCCAGTCGACAATGAGCAATCCGTAGGGCTGCCCGGCCTGGTTGGCGGCGGCCAGTTCGCCGAGTGCGGCGCTGCCGCTGCTCACGGCATGGCTGGTGATGCCCAGCGCGGTGAGCATCTGCACGAATATTTCGCAGGCGCCCGGGCTGTCATCGACGACCAGCGCGCGCAGCGCGTCGGGCAGCCCGATCCGGCGGGGCTGGCTGTCGTCGCCGACGGCCAGGCCGAAGCCGAGGCGGAATTGGAAGCAACTGCCGACGCCGAGCCGGCTGGTGACGCCGATGCTGCCGCCCTGCAGGTCGACAATGCGTTTGCAGATCGACAGACCCAGCCCGGTACCGCCGTATTTTCGCGTCGTCGAGCTATCGGCCTGGGTGAAGGCCGAGAACAGTTGTGCCTGTTGCTCCGGGCTCATGCCGATGCCGGTATCGCGCACTTCGAAGCCGAGCTCGACGCGGTCGGCACTGTCGCCCAGCTTGTGCACGACGACCGTGACTTCGCCGGCCTCGGTAAATTTGATGGCGTTGCCGACCAGATTGAGCAGCAACTGGCCGAGGCGCAGCGCATCGCCGATCAGGCGGTCGGGCACATCGGGAGCGACGTCGTAGAGCAGTTCCAGCCCGCGTTCGCGGGCCTTTTGGGCGCACAGGTCGCCGAGATGGCGCAGGCTGGCGTCGAGGCTGAACGGGACCTGCTCGAAATGCATCATGCCGGCCTCGATCTTCGACAGGTCGAGAATGTCGTTGATGATGCCGAGCAGCCCCTTGGCGGCATTATCGACCTTGCTCAGGTAGTTTTTCTGGCGGGTGGTCAGCTCGGTCTGCAGGGCGAGGTGGGTCATGCCGATGATGGCGTTCATCGGCGTGCGGATTTCGTGGCTCATATTGGCCAGGAAATCGGCTTTCGCGGCAGCGGCGGATTCGGCGGCGGCCTGCGCTTTTTCGGCGATGCGATTGGCTTCCTTGAGTGGCGAGATGTCCACGATGATGCCGATCAGGCCGCCCGGCGTACCGTCGGGCGACAGGAAGCCGCTGATCGAATAGAGGGTGTCACGCACTTCCCCGTTGGCGTTGGTCATCTGCACTTCGCGCGTCGTCCACCCACATTCAGCCAGCAGCCTTTCGTCTTCGGCCTGATAGGTGAGCCGCGCTGGTTCCGGCAGGTAGTCGAGATCAAGCACCCGCTTGCCGATCAATTGCTGACGGTCGATGCCAAAAAATACCTCGTAGGCGCGGTTGCAACCGAGGAAACGGGTGTCGTCGCCCTTGTAGAAAATGGCGTTGGGAATGGTGTCGATCAGGGCCTGCAGGAAGGTGAACTGGCGGATCAGTTCGCCTTCTATCTGGCGTCGGTCGCTGATGTCGAGGACAGTGACGAGCAGCGAATCGAGCTGGCCGTCTTCGTCGCGTATCGGCGCGATCTGGACGTCACCCCAGCAGGTTTTGCCGTTCGCATCGGTGAAGGCGAATTCCTGGCGCAGGCTGGTGCTCTGCCCGGCGGCGATCTGCGGGAGAACTTCATTCATTCTGGCCTGGATTTCGGGCGGGAACACGATGTCTTCCGGATGAGAGAGGAGGACGTCGATCGGCTGACCGACAAAGCGCGCGAAGGCGGGGTTGACCAGCGTCGGGTGGCGCTCGGGGTTGAGGCTGACGATGCCGACCGCGGCGTTGTCGAAAATGGCACGGAAGAAGGCTTCGCGTTTTTGCAGGATGTCCTGACTCTGACGCAAGGCATGCGTGCGCTTGGCGACCTTGAGCTCCAGTTCGATCTGGGCGTCTTCCTGTGCCCGGCGGGCGCTGTGCAGGTGCTGGCGCATGCCTTCTAGGGCGGTGGCGAGTTGGGTGACTTCGCGCCAGTGGGACGTGGTGGCGACCGGCTGGTCGAGTTCAAGCCGGCCAATGCGGGTGCTTTCGTCGGCCAGGGCGTGGAGCGGCGCGCCGAAGCGGCGGGCGATGTGGATGGCAACGGCCATGCCGAGGGCGAGCGCGGAGAGGGTGATGAGGGCGAGGAGCAGCAGGTCTTCGCGGGAAATCGGGACGAAATCGGTTTCCGGGGCGACGACGCCGAGGAGGATGCCGCTGGCGTTGCCGCTGACCGGGCGAAAGAGGCTGACCCAGTGCCCGTCCGGGCGATCGAATCCGTGCACGTCCTGGGCATCGGCCGGCAGTCCCTGCCATTGGCGGAAGGCTTCGGCAAATTCGGGTAGTTCGAGCTCTTCAGCGGTCTTGAGCAGGGCCTGGCTGATGGCGTGGCGGTCGTTGAAGCGGGAGTCGCGCGGTGGCGCGATGAGCTTGCCTTCCTTGAGGAAAAGCGCCGCCCACCGCATGGCCGCCGTGATGCCCGGCTCCTTGGTGGTGAAGAAAATGTACGGTTCGGTCCAATGCACGGCCCGGAGATCGGTCAGGGCCATGGCACCCTTGAACCAGGGCCGTTCCCGGGCATCGTAATTGCGTTCGCGCATGTCGACGCTCTCGATCCGGCGGTTCTTGTCCCAGGTGATCCAGTAGGTCTGGTTGCCCCATTCGGCCGGGTTGCTGATGCGGTTGGTCCACCGCCCGTCGTCGGTCATCAGGAGCAGGATTTCGCGCCCCGATTCATGGGCGAAGATGACCGAAGTGATCTCGCCGTGGTTGGCGATGATGGGGAAGAAGAATTCGTTGAAACGCAGCAGTTGCGCCTGGTCGATGTCGTTGTTGAGGCCCCAGCCATGGCTGCTGCGCAGGGTGACTTCGACGGTCTTGAAAAGCCGTGTGACGCGGGCTTCTAGCTGCTCTGCGGCGAGCCGCATCTGGGATTCGGCCAAGCGGTCGACAGTTGGCCGGCCGATCAGATGATAGAGGGCGAAGGCGAAGACGGTGACGGACAGCAGGATGAGCAGGCCGATACGCAGTATCAGACTGTTGGCGAACCCCGGCTTGTTGAAAAAACCGTCTCGCAGCATTCTTTCTCCTCTGTGCGAATGCTTACGCTGCCCTGTCTAGGAATTATTGTTTTTGTACCGGAAGCAATGTTACGAGATAGTCGTGTCGGCCGTATACATGTCAGGAGAATGATTTTTACGGAACGACGGTGACTTCAGGCGGCTGGCCGATGAATTCGAGGCGCTGGCGCAAGGCATCGGTGACGAAAATCCGGTTGTTACGGTCAACGCGCAAAACGAGGCCGATTTCCATCTTCTTTGCCATTTCGCGCCAGCCGTCCGGGCCGGCGATGAAGATCGGCTTGGAGGCGGCATCGGACAGTGTGCCGGCTTTCGGCCCGGCCGGGATGAGTACGGTGACGGCCTGCGTCTGGTCGGCCGGGTAGCCGGTGCGCGGGTCGAGCAGGTGGGCGTAGCGCCGGCCTTCGACTTCGAAGAAGCGCTGGTAGTCGCCCGAGGTGCCGATCGCTTCGCCGTCGGCCAGCGTCACCGTGGCCAGCGGCCCGGCCTGGCGCGGATGCTGGATGCCGACACGCCACGGCTTGCCTTGCTTGCTGCCGAGCGCCATGACGTTGCCGCCGATGTTGATCAGCGCGTTGTTGATGCCCTGGGCGCGCAGGATGGTGGCGGCGCGGTCGAGGGCGACGCCCTTGAGGTAGCCGCCGAAATCGAGGGCGACGCCGGCGTTGCGGCTGCGCACGGTGGTGCCGTCTAGGCTGATGTCGGCAATCGATGGCTTGTTCGCCAGCCAGGCCTTGATGTCGTCCGGCGGCGGCAGCTCGGCCTTGAATTCGTCAGCCTGGAAGCCCCACAGCTTGATGAGCTGGCCGATGCCGGGGTCGAACAGGTAGTCGCCCTGTTTCGACAGCGCCTGGGCTTCCCGGACGAAGTCGGCGAGCTCCGGGCTGACTTCCCACGGTCGACCGGAAAAAATGGCCGAATTCAAGGCCGTCAGTTCCGATGGCTGCCACGCGTGGTAGGCGCGGTGCAGGCGGTCGAATTCGCGCAGCACGGCACCGATGGCCTTGCGCCCCTGCTCGGGTTCTTCGCTGACCACGAGCACTTCGACGCGGGTGCCGAAGACGTAGGCCTGCTGTTCCTGCAGGGGCGTGCGCCCGCAGGCGGCGAGGATCAGCGCACAGCAGACAATCAGGAAATGCCGCATGCGTGTTCGATGGCGGTGATGAAAGCGCCGGCTGCATCGAACCCCGACTGCTGGCGGATCTCGACCATGCAGGTCGGGCTGGTCACGTTGATTTCGGTCAGCCGGTCGCCGATGACGTCGATGCCGACCAGCATGAGCCCGCGCTTGATGAGGACGGGGCCGATGGCTTCGGCGATTTCGCGGTCACTGGCCGACAGTTCCTGGGCGACGCCGGTGCCGCCGACGGCGAGGTTGCCGCGCGTTTCGCCGGCCTTGGGGATGCGCGCCAGGCAGAAGGGCACGGGCTTGCCGGCGATGATCAGGATGCGCTTGTCGCCCTGGCTGATCTCGGGCACGTAACACTGTGCCATGATCGTCCGGGCGCCTTCGTGTGTCAGCGTTTCGACGATGACGTTGCGGTTCGGGTCGTTGCGATGGACGCGGAAAATCTGGCTGCCGCCCATGCCGTCGAGCGGCTTGAGGATGACGTCACGCTGCTCGTCGATGAAATGATGAAGCTGCGCCATGTTGCGGGTTACGACGGTCGACGGCGAAAAACGGGCAAATTCCATGATCGCCAGTTTTTCGGAATGATCGCGCAGCGCCCGCGGCCGGTTGAAAACCTTGACACCGTCGGCCTCGGCCCGTTCGAGCAGCCAGGTTGCCGTCAGGTATTCCGCATCGAAGGGCGGATCCTTGCGCATGACGATCGCGTCGAAGGTGGTCAGCGGCAACCACTCGCGGCCGGTTTCACGATACCAGTCGTGGTCGTCGGGGCGCAGGTGAAGGTGGGTCGCCTCGCCGAACACGCCGCCGGCCTGATCGCTCTCTGGCTTGCGCCAGCCGAGGCTGGCGGCGTCGATGGTGTAAACCTCATGGCCGTGGTGTTCGGCGGCGCGCATCATGGCGACCGACGAATCCTTCCAGGCCTTGAGATGCTCAAGCGGATCGACGACAAATGCCAGTTTCAAGGATCGGGCGCTACCGCCGAGCAGGTGTTTTTCGAAGTGCAGTTGCTGAGCCATGCCGACTCAGACTGCTTCCGGGGCCGTGCGTTCGAGTTCGATGGCGGCGGCCAGGCAGGCCAGCCGGCCGACCACGCCATAGGCGTAGAAGCGGTTGGGCGCTGCATCCGGGTCGTTGCAGCCGTAATCCGGCATGTTGCAGCCGGTCTCGAAGGCCAGCGGCTCGAAATGCATGCCCGGTGCGTTGAGGTTTTCATCCTTGCCGCGCCCGGTATGCACCCGGTAGAAGCCGCCGACGACGTAACGGTCGACCATGTAGATGACCGGCTCGGCCACCGCGTCGTTGAGCGTTTCAAAGGAATGGACGCCTTCCTGGATGAGCACCTCGGAAACCTCCAGACCTTCCTTGACGACGCTCATCTTGTTGCGCTGCTTGCGGTTGAGGGCGATGACCTCGTCGACGTTGCGCACGGTCATGATGCCCATGCCGTAGGTCCCGGCATCGGCCTTGACGACGACGTAGGGCGTCTCCTCAATGTCGTATTCGCGGTACTTTTCCTTGACGATGTCGAGCACGGCCGAGACGTTGGCAGCCAGACATTCCTCGCCCTGACGCTCGTGGAAATTGACGCTGCGGCACACCGAAAAGGCCGGGTTGATGCGCCACGGGTCGATGCCGATGGCCTTGGCGAAATCGTTGGCGACCTGATCGTAGGCGGCAAAATGGTTGGACTTGCGCCGTACCGCCCAGCCGGCATGCACCGGGGGCAGCACGACCTGCTCGTTGAGGCCCTGCAGGATATCGGGAATGCCGGCCGACAGGTCGTTGTTGAGCAGGATGGCGCAGGGATCGAAGCCATCCAGTCCGAGTCGGTGGCCGGTGCGGACCAGCGGTTCGAGCAGCAGGTGCTGGCCGTTGGGCAGGTCGATCGGCGTCGGCTGGGTGATTTCCGGGTTGAGCGAGCCGAGGCGCACGTTCAGCCCGGTCTGCTTGAGAATGGCGGCGATCTGCGCGACGTTCCGCAGGTAGAACTGGTTGCGCGTGTGGTTCTCGGGGATGAGCAGCAGGCTGCGCGCTTCCGGACAGAATTTTTCGATGGCGCTCATCGCGGCCTGCACGCAGAGCGGCAGGAAAGCGGGGTTCAGGTTATTGAAGCCGCCAGGGAAAAGATTGGTGTCGACCGGCGCCAGCTTGAAGCCGGAATTGCGCAGGTCGCACGACGAATAAAACGGCGGCGTGTGCTCCTGCCATTGGCCGCGCAGCCAGTGTTCGATCTGCGGACTGGCCGCCAGGAAGCGCCGTTCAAGCTCGAGCAGGGGGCCGGTGAGGGCGGTGGTGAGGTGGGGGACCATGTGCTGTCTCTCAATCCGTGTTTTCTATTTTTGGCCGCAAATCTTACACCGCAGTGCAGCAAAAGTGATCCCTTTGCCGCCGTTAACCCCCTGAAAACAGGTAAAATCCGGCCCTTCGTTTTACCGCTTTTTGCAGATTGGAATCGCCGTGCTTGTCGCCGCCAACATCACCATGCAGTTCGGGGTCAAACCCCTGTTCGAGAACGTCAATGTCAAATTCGGCGAGGGCTATCGCTATGGCCTGATCGGTGCCAACGGCGCCGGCAAGTCGACTTTCATGAAGATTCTCTGCGGCGCGCTGGAGCCGTCGGCCGGCAATGTCTCGAAAGACAAGCACGAGCGCATGGCCTATCTGAAACAGGACCAGTTCGCTTACGAAGACATGCGCGTGCTTGACGTCGTGCTCATGGGCCACGAGGAAATGTGGGCCTGCATGAGCGAGCGCGATGCCATCTACGCCAATCCGGAAGCGACCGAAGACGACTACATGAAAGCCGCCGATCTCGAACATCAGTTCGGCGAGATGGACGGCTACACGGCTGAATCCCGGGCCGGCGAGTTGCTGCTCGGCGTCGGCATTCCGACCAGCCAGCACAACGGCCCGATGAGCGAGGTTGCCCCCGGCTGGAAGCTGCGCGTGCTGCTCTGCCAGGCGCTGTTCGCCAACCCCGACATCCTGTTGCTCGACGAACCGACCAACAACCTCGACATCAACACCATCCGCTGGCTGGAAGATGTGCTGAACAATCGTGATTCGACGATGATCATCATCTCTCACGACCGTCACTTCCTGAACCAGGTCTGCACCCACATGGCCGACCTCGATTACGGCAAGATCACGACCTACGCCGGCAACTACGACGACTTCATGGAGGCCGCCCAGGCCGCCCGCGAACGCCAGCAGAACGCCAACGCCAAGGCCAAGGAACGCATCGCCGAGCTGCAGACCTTTGTCCGCCGCTTCTCGGCAAACGCCTCCAAGGCCAAGCAGGCGACCAGCCGGATGAAGCTGATCGACAAGCTCAAGCCAGAAGACGTCAAGCCTTCGTCGCGCCAGTACCCGTGGATCCGCTTCGATTACGACGAGAAGCAGAAGCTGCATCGCCAGGCGGTCGAAATCGAGAACGTTTCCTTCACCTACGAAGGCGGCGAGCGCAAGATTTTCAACAACCTGACCCTGACCATCAACGCCGGCGAAAAGATCGCCGTGATCGGCGAAAACGGCGTCGGCAAGACGACCTTCCTCAAGCTGCTCATGGGCGAAGTGACGCCGCAGTTCGGCACCATCAAGTGGGCCGAGAAAGCCAATCCGGGCTATTACGCCCAGGACCATAGCGCCCAGTTCGCCGGCACCGAGAGCCTGACCGAATGGATTGCCGGCTACGCTCGGGCCACCATCGACGAGGGCGGCGATCTCGAGACCCTGATCCGCGGCACGCTGGGCCGTCTGCTCTTCTCGGGTGACGAAGTGAAGAAGCCGGTCAACGTCATTTCCGGCGGCGAGCAGGGCCGCATGCTGTTCGGCAAGCTCATGCTGTCGAAACACAACGTGCTGCTCATGGACGAGCCGACCAACCCGACATGGAATCGATCGAAGCGCTGAACAGCGGCCTGGAAAAATTCCCCGGTACGCTGGTCTTCGTTTCGCACGACCGGGAATTCGTGTCGTCGCTGTCCACCCGTGTCTTCGAGGTCAAGAACGACGGCCGGATCATCGATTACCTTGGCGGCTACGAGGATTACCTGGCGTCGCAAGGCGTCGAATAAGAAATCCGCCGAAAGCCCTCAGGGCTTTCAACGGATTTCAATTTTTGCCTGTTTTTCCGGTTGACCGTGGGAATGCCCGGTTTGACCGACAAAGGCCGAAACGCAACGCGATTTCGGCCTTTTTTATTGAATCTTGCCGCCGGCCGCCAAGGTCCGGATGAGGCGGACGCAATCGACATCCGACTGGTGGTAGGCCGATTTGACGTATTCGATGTAAGCCCGCTCCTCGGAGTTCGGGTCGGTCGCCAGCGTCGTCTGGTAAGCAAAGCGCAGGAACAGGAAGCCGGGTTCCGGCTCCTCGATGGTGATCATCAGGCTGCCGCCGGGATGGACCTCGGAGGGCTGGATGTCGAAGCGCACCCACTCCATGTCGACGAGCGTCACGCGGTCATGAATCACGGCCGGGCCGAAATCCAGCTCGCGGAGCAGGGTGTCGGCCTGTCGCTCGAGAATGGTGCAGGATTCCAGTCCGGGCAGGAAGGGAACGGCGTTTTCGACGCGATGGAGCAGGCCCTGCCACAGCTGATCGCGGGTAATGGTTTCGACCAGCGGGTTTTCCGGGTCGTTGATCTGGATAAGATGTTCGAAGTTCATGGATATATTGTATTTCATCGCCCGGCCGCCCATTGCTTTGTCGACCGCGCCTTGCCGTGCTATTCGCACTGCCGGCGGCTTGTCTTCGCGCACTGGACAGCCGGGCGATGAAATAGTTGGCTCGTGTTAACATCCCGGCCATGCAACTAGAACGTATCCTCCAAAAACATGGATTTGGCTCGCGCCGCGAAT
The DNA here is from genome assembly GCA_002842145.1 of Betaproteobacteria bacterium HGW-Betaproteobacteria-6. Lineage (GTDB taxonomy): Bacteria > Pseudomonadota > Gammaproteobacteria > Burkholderiales > Rhodocyclaceae > Azonexus. Next base: position 18,303 of record PHCF01000049.1, read on the forward strand.
GCCGGGGCCTCATCCGTCGTGAGCGTGTCGCGATCAACGGCCAGGTTTGCGATGACCCTTTCATCGAACTCGACACTGAAGGGCTGGTGTTCACGGTCGATGGCGTCGATTGGCCCTATGCCGAATTCGCCACGCTGATGCTCAACAAGCCGGCCGGCTACGAATGCTCACGCAAGCCGAAACACCACGCCAGCGTCCTTGAATTGCTGCCGGTGCCGCTACGCGAACGCGATGTCCAGCCGATCGGCCGGCTCGACGAAGACACCACCGGCCTGCTCCTGATTACCGATGATGGCCAGCTCAATCACCAGTTGTCCTCGGCCAAGCGCAAGGTGCCGAAAGTCTATCTGGCGACAACCAAGCACCCGCTCGATCAGGCGCAGATCGACCAGTTGCTGGCCGGCGTCCTGCTCGCTGACGAGTATGAAACGATTGCCGCGGCTGCCGCCGAAATTGTCGGCCCCAACCAGCTGCGCCTGACCCTGACCGAGGGCAAATACCATCAGGTCAAACGCATGGTCGCCGCCGTCAGCAATCGGGTCGAGGCGCTGCATCGCGAAGCGGTCGGCGAACTGACACTGCCGCCCGATCTCAAGCCGGGCGAGTGGCGCTGGCTCTCTGCGGTCGACCTGCAAAAACTCGGATATTCCAAATGACCCTGACCGAAATGCGCTACATCGTGGCCCTGGCCCGCGAGCGGCATTTCGGCAAGGCTGCCGACGCGTGCCACGTCAGCCAGCCAACCTTGTCGGTGGCGCTCAAAAAGGTCGAAGGCCAGCTCGGCTCTCCGCTTTTTGAACGGGGTGCCAGCGATGTCCGCATTACCCCGCTCGGTGAGCGTATCGTCGCCCAGGCCACCCGGGTGCTCGAGGAAGCGGTCAAGCTCGAAGAGATCGCCGAAGCGACGGGCGAACCGTTGAGCGGCCAACTCCGCGTCGGCATCATCTACACCATCGCACCCTACCTGCTGCCGCAACTGATCCCGGCCCTCAACCGGGAGGCGCAAAAAATGCCGCTCTTCCTCAAGGAAGACTTCACGGCCAACCTGATCCCCGCGCTCAAGGCCGGCGAACTCGACGTCATCATCATTGCGCTGCCCTTTGCCGAACCGGGCTTGGTTGCCCAGCCGGTTTACGACGAACCTTTCCGCGTCGTCGTCCCGGCCAGCCATTCATGGGCCAGCCGTCCGGACGTCAACGGTGACGAACTCGATGGCCAAAACCTGTTGTTGCTTGGCCAGGGCAACTGCTTTCGCGATCAGGTTCTCGAGTCCTGCCCCCGCCTCAGTGCGCCGGATGCGCTCGAACATTCGCTCGAAGGCAGTTCGCTGGAAACCATCCGCTACATGGTCGCCAGCGGCGCCGGCGTTGCGGTGATGCCAAGCACGGCAGCCGATCCCCTGATCGCCAAGGAACCCATGGTCAAGGTGCTTCCCTTTGCTGGCGTTCAGCCAAAACGCACGGTCGGCCTGGTCTGGCGCGTTACCTTTCCCCGTCCGCAAGCCATCGATGCCGTACGGGCCGCGCTGCTGTCCTGTCAGCTACCGGGAGCCACGGCGGTTCGCTAAGGTTTCACGTGGAACGGCAGAAAAAAAGCCCTCGGCGTTGGCTGAGGGCTTTTTTCTGACTGGCTGGCGGTCAATCAACTCGCCGCATCAGCTTTTTTCTTGGCTGGCGCCTTCGGCTTGGCCACCTTCTTCTCAAACTCAAACCCAACCTTGCCATCCTTGGCCACCAGATAGGCGGAGAACTTCCGGCGGGTGCGGTTGGAGACGAACTCCTTGAGCAGGTCGGTCTTGCCTTCGGTCAGCAATTTCTTCATCTGGGCGAGATCGATCGGTTGCTGAAGAATGATCTTGCCGGAGCGGAAATCGCAGGTCTTTTCCGGGCCGACCGATTTCTCGCAGACGTAGGAATTGCCGTGCTCGAAGACGTTGCTGGCGCATTTCGGGCATTTGCCGATGCTTTCTTGGGCCGAGAAGTCGACTGGTTCGGCATCGGCGGCGTCGGCCTTGTCCTGACCGAAGTCGAATTCCGGCAACTTGTCTTCATTGAGCTTGATGGCCGCAGCAAAGGTGCGGCCCATCTTGTTGCGGAAGCCGGTTAGCGGGCCGATCGTGCCTTCGTTGATCAGGGTGTCGATTTCGGCCGGCTCGAACTGGCGGCCGGCGACGATCTTCCAGAGCGAGTAGTCGCAGCCGCCGCACTGGAATTTCTTGTAGGTTTCGCGGATCTCGCCGCCGCAGCGTGGGCATTTCGCGGTCAGTACGCCAAAATCGCCGGGAATCGTGTCCGCTTCATAGTGCTTGGCGCGTTCGACCATATGGCGGGTCATCTCGGCGATTTCGCGCATGAACTCACCGCGCGTGAATTCACCCTTTTCGATGCGGCCCAGCTTCCATTCCCAGTCGCCGGTCAGTTCCGGTTGGGTCAGTTCGTTGATGCCGAGGCCGTTGAGCAACGTCATGAGCGAGAAGGCCTTGGCGGTCGGGATCAGTTCCCGGCCTTCGCGGTGCACGTATTGCTCGCCGATCAGGTTTTCGATGATCTGGGCGCGTGTCGCCGGGGTGCCGAGGCCGCGGCCGGCCATGGCCGCCTTGAGCTCTTCATCGTCGACCATCTTACCGGCACCTTCCATGGCGGAGAGCAGTGTGGCTTCAGAGTAGCGCGGCGGTGGTTTGGTGGCGTTGGCCTTGACCGTGACTTCCTCGGTTTTTACCTTTTCCTTGGCGTCGACCGCAACGAGATTGCCTTCATCGCCATCCTGGCCTTCCTTGCCATGCACGGCGAGCCAGCCCGGATTGACCAGCACCTTGCCCTCGGTCTTGAAGGGGTGGCCTTCGACGCGGGTGATTCGGGTGGTCACCAGGTACTCGGCGGCCGGGAAGAAGACGGACAGGAAACGGCGGACGACGAAGTCGTAGAGCTTCTGTTCCAGTTCGTTCAGGTTTTTCGGGGCCTGCGGTGTCGGAATGATGGCGAAGTGATCGCTGATCTTGGCGTTGTTGAAGATGCGCTTGTTCGGCAACACCCAGTTGCGGGCCAGGATCTGGTGGGCAAACGGCGAATAGCGGGCGATCAGCACCTCGTCGTGACCCTTGCCGGCACCTTCGCCGGTCAGCACGGCCAGCGTTTCCTTGACGGTGGGCAGGTAATCTTCGGGCAGGCAGCGCGAGTCGGTCCGCGGGTAGGTCAGGACCTTGTGCTTTTCGTATAGCGACTGGGCCAGCGACAGCGTGGTTTTGGCGGAGAAGCCGAAACGGCTGTTGGCTTCGCGCTGCAGGGTGGTCAGATCGAAGAGCGCCGGCGACAAACGGGTTTCCGGCTTGGCTTCCTCGGTTACGTCGCCCGGCTTGCCCAAGGTGGCGGCGCGGATGGCATCGGCCCTGGCTTGTTCCCAAAGGCGGTCGGCACGGGCGTGCTCATCGTCGTTCTTGCCCTTGAAACCTTCGTCGAACCATTTGCCTTTGTAACTGCCTGCTTTGGCTGTGAATTCGGCTTCGACTTCCCAGTAATCACGCGGCTTGAATTCGCGGATGCGCTTTTCGCGTTCGACAACGATGGCCAGCGTCGGCGTCTGCACACGGCCGACGGTGGTCAGGTGGAAGCCGCCGGTTTTGGAGTTGAAGGCGGTCATCGCCCGCGTGCCGTTGATGCCGACCAGCCAGTCGGATTCCGAGCGGCAGACGGCGGCATCGCCAAGGCCCTGCATTTCGTTGCCGTTGCGCAGACGCGAGAAACCGTCGCGGATCGCGCCTTGCGTCATCGACTGCAGCCACAGCCGTTGTACCGGCTTGCCGGATTTGGTGTGCTGGGCGATGTAATTGAAGATCAATTCACCTTCGCGCCCCGCGTCACAGGCGTTGATCAGGGCGCTGACATCCTTGCGCTTGATCAGCTTGGCCAGCACCTTGAGGCGGGATTCAGTCTTCTCGATCGGCTTCAACGCAAAGTGCGGCGGAATGACCGGCAGATGGGCGAATGACCATTTGCCACGTTTGACCTCGAACTCCTCGGGGCAGGCCAGTTCCAGCAAATGACCAACGGCCGACGAAATGAGATGGGTGTCACTCTCGTAATAGTCGTCGTGCTTGGTGAACCCTCCCAGCGCCTTGGCAATGTCGGCAGCGACGGAAGGTTTCTCGGCAATAATCAGCTTTTTGGTCATGTTGGGGCCTGTGGAGTCCGGCGCATGATAAGTGCCCGGTGAGCGGCTTGGTAGCGGTTGCCAGATAGGGTGGCTATTCGGCCGGAAAGTTCCAGCATCAGGAGCTCGGTGAGCAATTGCTCGGCGCTCTGACCGGTGAATTCAACCAGGTCGTCCAGGCTGCATGGATCGTGGCCAAGGGCGGCGAGTACAGGGTGTTCGTTGTCAGCGGCAGGATTTTGCTTCGACGTCGGGGACGAGACGAAATTGCCGAGTTCTTCGAGCACATCGTTGGCAGTTTCGACCAGCTTGGCACCCTGCTTGATCAACTTGTGGCAGCCGCGTGCCACCGGCGAGTGAATCGAGCCGGGGATGGCGAAAACCTCTCGTCCTTGCTCGCCGGCGAGCCGCGCCGTAATGAGCGAGCCGCTTTCCGGTGCGGCTTCAACAACCAGAACCCCGCGCGACAGGCCGGAGATGATGCGGTTGCGGCGCGGAAAGTTGGCGGCAATGGCGGGTGTGCCGAGTGGAAACTCCGAAATGACCGCGCCGTGTTCGACAATGGCCTGCGCCAGTTCTTTGTTGCGGGCGGGGTAGATGCGATCAGCGCCGGTGCCGATGACGGCAAGCGTGTCGCCGCCGGCTGCCAGAGCGCCGCGGTGGGCGGCGGCATCGATGCCGAGAGCCAGGCCGCTGACAATGCACAGCCCTTTGCCGGCCAGTGTTTTGGCAAAGTTCTCTGCCGTTTGCAAGCCTTGTGGCGTCGCGTTGCGGCTGCCGACCATGGCCAGCCCGCGTTTTTGCAGCAGTGCCGGGTTGCCGCGAACATAGAGCAGGCTGGGCGGGTCGGCGATTTCAAGCAGGGCCTGCGGGTAGGCATCGTCGGCCAGGGTCAGGATGTGTTGCCCCGGCTGGCTGGCCCACTCAAGGCTACGGTCGACGGCTTCGGAAGGGTCAAAATCGAAAAGCGGATCGGCGCGATCACCGATGACACTGCGTGCGGCGAGTCGCCCGGCGGCGAAAACGGCTTCGGGTAAACCGAAAGCGGCGAGTAGCTTTCTTTGCGACTCGCCGCCGATGCCGGGAATAAGCGTCAGCCGCAACCAAACGGCCAGACCTTCGGAAATGATCACGGGTTCCTTGCCGCGTCCCCAATGATGACGGACTTGGAGGAATCGACTACGAGAGCGTAGGCAACGTTGTCGAAGACACGGAAGACGAAGGCGAGGCCGTAGCGCTCTTCCGGAACCGGGGTTTCCGTCTTGACGCCGTTGTCGTCGATGTTCACCGAGACGCGCTTGCGGAAGAGGGCCAGGACGTGGCCGACTTCGAGTCCGTCTTTCTTGCCGCGTGTCAGCGAGACGACGGATGAGGCTCCGCCTTCCTGGACGCCGCCATAGATGGACATGATGCGGGCGGTAACTTCACGGTCCGGGCGGTGCGGCACGTAGGACATGATTTCCGGTAGCGGTGCCGGTATCAGTTCGTCGCCACGGGCCATTTCCTGCTTGGACAGCGTAACGCGCAGTGAGGCCGGTTCGCCTGGCTTGGTCAGGCGGGCATTGCCGAGGAAAAAGGCTTCGTAGGCAACGATGGCGCCTGTCTCGGGATCCTTGAGCGGCTCGCCTTTGCGGAAAACATTCCATTTCTCGACGCTGGCATCGGGAATGCCGCTGGCGTAGAACGAATCCCCCGTGCCAAGCAGCATGCGGTCTTCCTGAGCGGCGACGATGCGGACGGCGGCTTCCTTCGGCTGGTTCTCGACAATCAGCGGTTGGGAAATGAAGGGTTCGATGACATTCGACGGAATGCTCGGAATCACTTGTTCGATTGGCGTGCTATGCGCAGTCGGCTGGGCCTTGCCGCTCTGGCCGGTGACGCGCTTGGCCATCTTGAGGCGGGGGGAACCGCTCGATACATCGAGCAGAATGATGTCGCCCGGATAAATCCAGTGCGGATTCTTGATTTCTTCCTTGTTCATCTGCCAGATTTCCGGCCAGCGCCAAGGTTGCTTGAGGAATTTTCCTGAGATGTCCCACAGGGTGTCGCCTTTGACGACGATGTGTCGATCAGGTGGGTTATCGACGAGCGTTAGCGGCTCGGCGGCCGATGCGCAGGCGGCCGTCACGGCCAGGATGAGCGCGGATATAATGCGAACCATAGTCGTAACCTCAAGCAAGCTTTTATTCCTATTTTCATATGGCCCTCTTACCCATTTTGCGTTTCCCCGACCCGCGTCTGAAAAAGGTGGCGGCACTTGTTACCAAGGTCGATGACAGCACCCGAAAACTGGTCGCCGACATGGCAGAAACCATGTATGAGGCACCGGGAATCGGCTTGGCGGCGACTCAGGTCGATGTACACAAGCGTATCGTCGTCATCGATGTTTCCGAAGACAAGAGCGAACTGCAGGTTTTTATCAATCCGACGCTTGGCCGGTGCGAGGGTTCGCACATCGGCGAGGAGGGCTGTCTGTCGGTGCCTGGAATCTATGACAAGGTCGAGCGTGCCGAGCGGGTGTCGGTGACCTATCTCGATCTCGACGGCAAGCAGCACACGCTGGAGGCCGATGGCCTGCTGGCGGTGTGCATCCAGCACGAAATAGACCATTTGAACGGGACTGTCTTTGTCGATCACTTGTCGATGCTCAAGCAAGCACGGATCAAGAACAAGATGGCCAAACAGGCGCGCGTCACCGCATGAGGCTGATTTTCGCGGGAACGCCGGAATTTGCTGCGCAGGCCTTGCGGGCCATCGTTGCGGCAGGACATGACGTGGCGCTGGTGCTGACGCAGCCGGATCGGCCGGCCGGGCGAGGCATGAGTTTGCAGCCTTCGGCGGTCAAGAAGGTGGCGCTGGATAATGGCATCGAGGTCTTTCAGCCGTTGTCGCTGAGGGATGCCGAGGCACAGGCGAAGGTCGCCGCGGTTGGTGCCGAGGTCATGGTGGTTGCGGCCTATGGCCTTATCCTGCCGCAGGTCGTGCTCGACCTGCCGCGTTTCGGTTGCATCAATATCCACGGCTCGCTGCTGCCGCGCTGGCGTGGCGCGGCGCCGATCCAGCGGGCTTTGCTGGCCGGTGATGCCGAGACGGGCGTTTGCATCATGCAGATGGAGGCCGGTCTGGATACCGGGCCGGTGCTGCTGCGCGGAGCGTTTCCCATCGAGGCGAGCGATACCACGGCTTCGTTACACGACCGACTGGCCGAGCTGGGCGCCCAACTGGTTGTCGAGGCATTGGGCAAGCTGCCCCTGCCGGCCGAGCCGCAGCCGGCTGAAGGCGTGACTTACGCCCACAAGATCGAGAAGGCCGAGGCGCTGATCGATTGGTCGAAGAGCGCGGCGGAGCTGGATCGCCACATCCGTGCCTTCAACCCGTTTCCCGGTGCACAAGCCTTGTTTGGCGGCCAGACGGTGAAATTGTGGCAGGCGACGCCGGTTGCCGGCGAGGGTGAAATTGGCACCATTTTGGTCGTTGACCGTAGCCATGTGGTCGTCGCCTGTGGCCAGGGGGCGCTGGCTGTGACCGAATTGCAGAAGGCAGGTGGCAAGCGTTTGCCGGTGCAGCAATTCCTGGCCGGACACCCGTTGAAGGTGGGCGACCGCTTCGATATTCCGGCCTGACGATCTCAGGCTGTGCCGACGCGCAGGGGGATGTCGCGGCTGGCCGGTGGCAGCGTTCCGACAACGGCCAGACTCGGTCTTTCCCCCGGTTTCTGGTGGCGTAGCGTCAGATAACGCAGGCAGGTGACGCGCAGGAAGGAGGCGAAGTTCTCGACTTCGCCGCGGTAAACCTCGATTTCATCGTAGAGCTTGGCGATCAGCTGGTTGGTCGTCATGTTTTCGTTGGCAGCCAGTTCGGCCAGGATGTCCCAGAACAGGTTTTCCAGCCGGATCTTGGTGACGAAACCATGAATGCGTAGCGAGCGGGCCCGTGACTCGTAGAGCATCGGGTCGGCCCTGACGTAGATTTCACACATGCTGCCTCCTTGAAAGCCCGGGCAACGTCAGCGTGACGTTGCCCGGGGAGTCGGTCAAAGCGTGATTTGGGTACCAAGCAGCGGCAGGAATTTGGCCAGCCAGGCCGGGTGCGCTGGCCAGGCCGGGGCGGTGACCAGATTGCCGTCGACGTGGGCCTGATCGACCGGAATGTCGGCATATTGGCCGCCGGCCGCCCGGACTTCCGGGCCGCAGGCCGGGTAGGCGCTGCACGAACGGCCGCTCAATACGCCGGCTGCGGCGAGCAGTTGCGCTCCATGGCAAATCGCCGCGATGGGCTTGCCGGTGTCGGCGAAGTGGCGAACCATGGCCAGGACTTCCGGATTCAGACGCAGGTATTCAGGGGCGCGGCCGCCGGGAATGACCAGCGCGTCGTAGTCCTCGGCGCGGATGTCGGCGAAGCTGGCGTTGAGCGTGAAGTTGTGACCGGGCTTTTCGCTGTAGGTCTGATCGCCCTCGAAGTCGTGGATGGCCGTGCGCACCGATTCGCCGGCTTTCTTGCCCGGACAGACGGCATGGACGGTGTGGCCGACCATGAGCAGTGCCTGGAAGGGCACCATGGTTTCGTAATCTTCGGTGTAGTCACCGGTCAGCATGAGAATTTTCTTGGCAGCCATGTTTGTCTCCTTTGTTGTGTCGCCGGCAAGATGGTCGGCGGGCAGAAACATTGTCGGAGGATTTTCCGGCTGGCGGGTAGCAGCCGGCTGCTACTTTACCGGTGCCAGACGGCCGCGTCCGACGCGGGTGCACTGTTGGTTTTCCGGCGCGAAACGGTTGATGACTTCGTCAAACAGGGCACTAGCCTTGGAGCTGTTGTCGCCGCTGAAGTTGCAGACATAAACGTCGAGCGTGACGCTGGCGATCTCGGGCCAGGTGTGCACCGCCAGGTGCGATTCGGCGAGGACGACGGTGCCGGTGACGCCGGCCGGCTGACCGGCGGCGTCATGGAAGGTATGGAACAGCCGGCCGACGACGGTCAGGCCGTGGCGCTGGCAGGCATCGACGCAGAACGATTCGAGCCCTGGTGCGTCGAGCAGGAAATCCGGTGCGCAGCGGCAGTCGTGGAGGTCAGCGATCAGGTGCAGGCCGTTCATGGCGCGATTTTAGGGTGTTTTGCCTGACGCGCTGACCGAAAATGTCCTCGAGCAGCTTGCCCAGCCGGTAGCCGGCCGCCACGATGCGGCGCTCGGCAATCGCCCGGCTGTGCTGGCGGAAATCCTCGGTGACGATCGGCTGCGGGCTGCCGCTGGTCTCCGGGTAGGCCTCGGCGAGCAGACGATGACTTTCACGGCGCCATAGCGCGACGTCGCCTTGTTTCGGGGCGGGGTGGTTTGCCTGCAGGCGCGCCGCGTTTTGTTGCAGGCGTTTGCCGCGCAGCCAGGGCGGGCCGGGCAGATCGTCCCAGTAAACATGCAGGCTGGTGAACGGCAGACGTTTGTTGAACGGATTTTCGATTTCGACCGCGTTGCCACCTTCGTCGCCGTGGCGGCCGACATGCAGCGGCTGGTGGATGTCGGCAACGAGGTGGGTGAGCCAGGGCAGGGCATTTGAAATTTCGGCCTTTTTTCGGGTTGACCGTAGGATTCGGCTCAGGCGTTCGATCTGGCTGTCCAGTTCGCCGGCTATCGTTTTGCCGGCGGTATCGAGGTCCACGTAGTGCCAGCGCTTGTGACGCGCCGTGTCGGTCAGGCCGGGGAGCGCCGGCGTTGGGGGTTCGCGGTGTTCGTCGTAAAAGCGCGGATCGTTGCGGATGTTGTCCGGCCAGGTCGAGGCCTCGGCGAAGATATCGACGTCTTTCCCCGAGCGCGATCTTTCGGCCCAGCGCGCGTAGTCCGGGTGGCGGGACAGCGCTGCGGCGATCGCCGCCTGGGTTGGCGGAGACAGTTGCTGCCACGCAATAACGGCGGTCAGCCGATGGCCGGCCGCGTTCCAGGCACAGGCTGGGGCGGCTACGGCAAAGAAAAGCAGGGCGAGGAGGATTTGCCGCATTCGGCCATTATGCCGCGTGCGATAATGCGCGCCTATGTCCAGTTTGCCGCTCAATTCACTCGCCTACGCCCTGTTGCAGGCCTCGCGCATCGATACCGCCGTATTCGGCGGGCAGAGTCTGGCCGACGGCCTGCTCGGGCGCGTCGAGCCGGCGGCCCGTCCCGCCGTGCAGGATCTCGTCTACGGCAGCTTGCGCGCTTATGGGCGGGGCGATTTCTTCCTGTCCAGGTTGCTCCAGAAGCCGCTGGCCAGCGACGAAGTGCGTGCCTTGTTGCTGGTCGCCCTCTATCGCCTCGAAACCCGGCCGGATGCAGCGCACACCGTCGTCGATCAGGCTGTTTCTGCGGCTGGCGAAGTGGCCGGCGGGAATTTCAAGGCACTGGTCAATGGCGTGTTGCGCAACTTCCTGCGCCAGCAAATGGCGTTGACTGCCGAATTTGCCGCCGATCCGGTTGCTTCGGCCATGCACCCCGACTGGTGGCTGGTCCAGTTGCAAGCCGCCTATCCGCAGGACTGGCCGGCCGTCGCCGCCGCCGGTAACGCGCCGCCGCCGATGGGCTTGCGGGTCAATACCCGACGAATTTCGCGCGACGATTATTCAATGAAACTGGCGGCCGCAGGCGTTGCTGCCAAACCCGTCGGCGAAAGCGGATTGGCGCTCGACAAGCCGGTGCCGGTCGACGCCTTGCCCGGTTTCGCCGATGGCCTCGTTTCGGTCCAGGACCCCGGTGCGCAAATGGCTGCCACGCTGCTCGATCCTGCCCCGGCCAGTCGCGTGCTCGACGCCTGCGCAGCGCCCGGTGGCAAGACTGCGCACCTGCTCGAGCGCGGCGACCTCGATCTGCTGGCGCTCGACCTCAAGCCCTCCCGCTGCCGCCGTATCGCCGAGACCCTGTCGCGGCTCGGCCTGAAGGCCGAGATTGTCGATGCCGACTGCGCCAAGCTGACGACCTGGTGGGATGGCCAGCCCTTCGATGCCGTGCTGGCCGACGTCCCGTGCACGGCCAGCGGCGTCGTGCGGCGCAATCCCGATGCCAAGTGGTTGCGCCGCGAGGCCGACATCGCCAGCTTTGCCAAAGCGCAGGCGCGAATTCTCGACGCCCTGTGGCAGGTTGTGCGGCCGGGCGGTAAACTGCTCTACGTTACCTGCTCGGTCTTCCCGGCCGAAAATGGCGGGCAGATCGGGCGCTTCCTGGCGCGCCAACCACAGGCTCACCGTTGTCACGAAGAACAGCTACTACCAACCGCTGAACACGATGGATTCTTCTACTGCCTGCTCGAAAAGCGTGCTTGACCAACTGCGCCGATGGCTGGCGCTGCTGGTCTTCGTGCCCGTTTTGGCATGGGCAGCGGAAATTGAAATCACCGAACCGCTACTGACCCCGAGCGACGACGGCTATGTCCTCTCGGCCGATTTCAAGATCGAACTGAACCCGCGTCTTGAAGAAGCGGTGACCAAGGGCGTCGTCCTCTATTTCGTCGCCGATTTCGAGCTGACCAAAGGGCGCTGGTACTGGCTCGATGAAAAGCTGGTCAGCCGCAGCCAGACCTATCGTCTGTCCTACCACGCGCTGACCCGGCAATACCGGCTGACGACCGGTGGCCTGCATCAATCCTTCCCGACCTTGTCCGAGGCCATGCAGGTGCTTTCCCGGCTGCGCAACTGGACAGTCATCGACAAGAACGACAAAGCGGTTCGCCCCGGCGACACCTACGAAGCATCGCTGCGCATGCGGCTCGACATTACCCAGTTGCCGCGCCCCTTCCAGATCAGCGCGCTTGGCAACAAGGACTGGAGCCTTGGCTCCGACTGGAAAATATGGCCTACGAACCTGCTTCCGGCAGTGTCGCCGGCGGAGGCCAAGTGAAGCGCATTGTCGCCGCCGGCGGGGCATTCGCAGCCGCCATCGGGGGCATCCTGTGGTTCCTGCTGCTGATGTCCACGGCGGCTGATACCGTCCTGTTCTCGCGCAACTATCCGCTGCTCATCGCGCTTAACGTCGTGCTGGCGCTCTCCATGCTCGGCCTGGTCGGCTGGCAGCTGAGTACCTTGTGGCGCGACTACCAGGCCCAGGTCTTCGGCGCCCGGCTCAAGCTGCGCCTGATGCTCATGTTCGGCGTCATCGCCGTGCTGCCCGGGGCCCTGGTCTATGGCGTGTCGGTCCAGTTCGTCACCCGCTCCATTGAAAGCTGGTTCGACGTGCGTGTCGAAAAGGCTCTCGAATCCGGCTTGCAACTGGGCCGTTCGGCGCTCGATTCCCTGCTCCTCGATCTCGGCGAGAAGGCCCGCAGCGTGGCTACCGAGCTGACCGACATCCAGGAATCGTCGCGTCGCTCGGCCCTGTTGCGCCTGCGCGAGGAAAAAGGCGTCCAGTCAGTGGCCCTGTTTTCGGTGGGCGGTCAGTTGCTGTCGAGCGCGACGAGCGAACTTTCCAGCCTGCTCCCCGAACTGCCCAGCCAGGGGCAGTTGAAGCAGGCGCGCAGCACACAGATGGTGAGCACCATCGAAGGTGATGGCGGCAAGCTCTACCTGCGCGTGCTGGTCCCGGTCAGCGCCCGGGAAATGTTTGAAGAACCGCGCATCCTGCAACTGACCCAGCCCGTGCCGGCCGGACTGGCCCAGGATGCCGACGCCGTTCAGGGGGTCTATCGTGACTATCAGGAATTGCAGCTGGCGCGCGAGGGCCTGACCCGCATTTATGCCCTGACCCTGACGTTGACCGTACTCGTTGCCTTGTTCGGCGCCTTTGCGCTGGCTTACGTCATGGCCCGCCGCCTGGCGGCACCGCTCTACATCCTGGCCGAAGGCACGCAGGCCGTGGCGCAGGGCGACTTCTCCCCGCGCCAGGCGATCTACAGCGGCGATGAACTCGGTGTCCTGACCCAGTCCTTCAACCGCATGACCCGTCAGCTCAATGACGCCCGGCATGAAACCGAGCGCCACCGGAGCGAACTGGAATCGGCGCGCGGCTATCTCGAATCCATCCTGGCCAACCTGTCCACCGGGGTTCTGGTTTTCGACCGCCATTTTGTCCTGCGCACGATCAACGAAGGCGCCATGACCATATTGAGTGACGATTTCATCGGGCTGGTCGGTTCTGCGGCCGAGGACTGGCCGCGCCAGCAGGCGCTCGGCACCTTCATCCGCGAACAGTTCTCCGCGACGGACGAGGTCGAGTGGCAGGCCCAGCTCGAGATGGAGCGCCCGAACGGCATGCCGCAAGTGCTGTTGCTGCGCGGCTCCCGCTTGCCGGAAGCCAGTGGCGGCGGCGATGTCGTGGTTTTTGATGACGTAACCCGCCTGATCGCCGCCCAACGCAGCGCCGCCTGGGGCGAAGTGGCGCGTCGTCTGGCCCATGAAATCAAGAACCCATTGACGCCTATCCAGCTTTCGGCCGAGCGCCTCCAGTTCAAGCTGGCCGACAAGCTGTCCAACGGCGACGCCGACATGCTGGCGCGCGGCACGCAGACGATCATCAACCAGGTGCAGGCCATGAAACGGATGGTCGACGACTTCCGCGATTACGCCCGGATGCCAGCGCCGGAAGTGGCCGCGCTCGACCTCAACGAACTGATCGGCGAGGTGCTGGGCCTCTACGAAAGTTCGTCGGCGGCGATCGAAACCCGGCTGGCCGACAATTTGCCACCCATCCTCGGCGACGCCACGCAGTTGCGACAGATCATCCATAACCTGCTGCGCAATGCCGAGGACGCGCTGGAAAGCCGCGACGCCACGCGCATCCTGATTCAGACCGAGCTGGCCGGCCGCTACGCCCGGCTGACCATCGCCGACAATGGCCCCGGCTTTCCGGTCGAATTGCTGCCACGCATCTTCGAGCCTTACGTCACGACCAAGGCGCGCGGCACGGGGCTTGGTCTGCCCATCGTCAAGAAAATTGTCGAAGAACATCTTGGAACCATCGAAATAGGCAATGCACCCGAGGGCGGCGCGCGGATCGATATCCGTCTGCCCCTGGTGAAAGCGGAGGAAGCCAAAAATGGCAATCATTCTGGTCGTTGACGACGAAGTCGGCATACGCGAACTGTTGTCCGAAATCCTGATCGACGAAGGCTACGACGTGCGCGTCGCCGAAAATGCGACGGCGGCCCGCCGGGTCCGCAACGAATTGCGCCCCGATCTGGTCCTGCTCGACATCTGGATGCCCGACACCGACGGCATCACGCTGCTCAAGGAATGGCACGCGGCCGGGCATCTCAACATGCCGGTCGTCATGATGTCCGGGCATGGCACCATCGATACGGCGGTCGAGGCAACGCGTTTCGGTGCCTTCGATTTCCTCGAAAAGCCGATCGCCCTGCAAAAGCTGTTGTCCACCGTCCAGAAGGCGCTCAAGCACGACAAGCCGCCAGCCCGCCCGGCGCTCACGCTGGAGGCCTTCAGCCGCCTGCCTTTCGTGAAGGATTTCAAGCGGCGTCTCGAACAGGCGGCGGCCAAGTCGCCGATTCTGCTTATCAAGGGCGCCAATGGCGGCATGGCCGAAATTTGCGCCCGTACCCTGCAGCCGCCCCGCGCGCCGTGGCTCGATTTGTCGGGTGTGAGTAGCGCGCTCACCCAGGAAATGCTGGAAAAGGTGACGGGCGGCATCCTGTTTGTGCCGGATATGGCGGCGCTCGGCAAGATGCAGCAAATGAACCTGGCGTTTGCGGTCGACCGTCTGGAAAAGCTCAATTTGCAGTTGATCGCCGCCACCGTGACCAGCGCCAGCGCGCTCGGGGAAACGGGTTGGGACAGCAAGCTGCTCGCCCGACTTGGCGAGATTTGGGTGGCTATGCCGTCACTGGCCGGACATGGCGACGAATTGCCGGAAATTGCCAGCCTGCTGCTGACCAATTTCGTTGAACGTGGCGAGGTGCCTGCCCGTCGACTGTCCAGCGCGGCGCTCAATTCGCTGCGCACGCTGTCCTGGAAAAGCAGTCCCGACTCCAGCTGGAACGATCTGTATGCGCTGGTGCGCAATCTGGCGATCACTTCTCTGGAAGAGGAAATCAGTGGCGATGATGTGGCCCGCGTCATGCCGAGCGACATTGCCGGCAGTCCGGAAGGACATTCCCTGTTGCCGTTGTTCGACCAGCCCTTGCGCGAGGCACGCGATGCTTTCGAAAAAATGTATTTCGAGCACCATTTGCGCCTTGAGGGGGGAAACATGACCAAGCTCGCCGATCGTTCCGGACTGGAACGCACGCATCTTTATCGGAAACTCAAGCAGCTTGACGTCAAGCTCGGCAAACGTAGCGACGAATAACGGCCCGGGTACAAAGGGGGAGATATGAAAGTCATCATACTCGGCGCCGGCCAGGTTGGTGCCAGCGTAGCCGAAGGCCTGGTTTCGGAAGAGAACGACATCACGATGGTCGATTTCGACGCCCCCCGCCTGCTCGCCCTGCAGGACAAGCTCGATCTGCGCACGGTGGTGGGTAACGCGGCGACGCCCAGCGTCCTGCGCGATGCCGGGGCGGCTGATGCCGATATGCTCATTGCGGTCACGCAAAGCGATCATGCCAATCTGGTCGCCTGCAAGTTAGCTCACAGCGTCTTCAATGTGCCGACGCGGATTGCCCGCCTGCGCTCGCAGGACTTTCTCGAGGACGCGAGTCTGCTTACGCCGGAAAATTTTGCGGTCGACTTCGCGCTGTGCCCCGAGCAGGTGATCACCGACTATATTCGCCGGCTCATCGAGTTCCCGGAAGCCCTGCAGGTACTCAATTTTGCCCGGAGCAGGGTGAGCCTCGTGGCCGTGCGTGCTTACCAGGACGGCTTGCTGGTTGGCCGGCCGATCAAGGAAATGCGCGAACATCTGCCGTTCGGGATGGATGCCCGGATCGCCGCAATCTTTCGCCGGGACCAGCCGGTTTTTCCCGAGGGCGACACCATTGTCGAGGCCGGGGATGAAGTATTCCTGCTCGCCGCCGCCGAACATATTCGACCGGTCATGCGCCAGCTGCGGCGCATGATGAAGCCGGTTGAGCGGATCATGATTGCCGGCGGCGGCAATATCGGTCTGCGTCTCGCCAAGTCGCTGGAAAAACGCTACGAGATCAAGCTGATCGAAGGCCGCAAGGAGCGGGCCGAGCTGATTGCCAACCAGCTGGACAATACCCTTGTTCTGCTGGGCGATGCGACGGACGAGGAATTGCTGGAACGGGAAAACATCGCCGAGATGGACCTCTTCCTCGCGGTGACCAACGACGACGAAGACAACATCATGTCCGGTAGCCTGGCCAAGCGCCTGGGTTGCGAGCGCGTGGTTGCCCTGATCAATCGGCGGGCCTACGCCGAGATGATCGAAGGCGGGCCGATCGATATCGGCATCTCGCCTGCCCAGGTGTCGATTGGCGCCCTGCTGGCGCATGTCCGGCAAGGCGATGTGGCTGAGGTCCATTCACTGCGCCGCGGCGCGGCCGAAGCACTCGAACTGGTTGCCCATGGTGACGCCAAGACCTCGCAGATCATCGGCAAGCGCATCGGCGATATTCCCTGGCCACACGGGGTGACGGTGGCTGCCCTGGTCCGCAATTTCGACACGGCCGTCATTGTTGGCCAGACTGACGACTGGACAGCCATCACGCGGCATGGCGAGGTCGTCATCGCCCACCACGATACGGTGATCGAGGCGGACGACCATGTGATTGTCTTTTGTACGAGCAAGAAGCTGGTCAAAAAGGTCGAGAAACTCTTCCAGGTTGGTTTTCACTTTTTTTAGGGGTAGACCGTGACTCGCTTTGCCCCCGTTTATCGCGCCATGGGCATGATTACCATGCTCTTTGGCCTGACCATGCTGGCGCCGCTGATTCTGTCCTACGTGACCAATGACGGAGCGCAGGCTGCCTATGACGAAGCTTTCGCGCTGACCATGCTGTGCGGGGCTTTTCTTTGGTATCGCTATCGACGCTGCAAGCGGGAACTGAACATTCGCGACGGATTCCTGATGGTGGTGCTGGTGTGGACCGTGCTGCCCGGATTTGCCGCCATTCCGCTCATGTTGCAACTCGGCATCAGTCATACCGACGCCTATTTCGAGGCTGTTTCCGGCCTGACCACCACCGGCGCAACGGTGTTGTCCAATCTGGATAGCCTGCCGATGTCGATCAACCTGTGGCGGCACCAACTGGTCTGGCTTGGCGCCATGGGGCTCATCGTTCTCGCAGTCGCCATCCTGCCCATGCTGGGCATTGGCGGCCGGCAGATGTTCAAGGCGGAAACGCCCGGTCCAATGAAGGATTCCAAGCTGACCCCGCGCATTGCTGAAACGGCAAAAGGGCTATGGACGGTCTATATCCTGGTCACCATTTTTTGTCTGTTTGCCTACCGCTGGGCCGGCATGAGTTGGTTCGATGCCGTCTGCCACACCTTCTCGACCATGGGGCTGGGCGGATTCTCGACACATGACGCCAGTTTCGGTTACTTTGGCTCGTCCAGGATTGAGGCGGTGGCGATCGTCTTCATGCTGATCGCCGGCATGAACTTCGCCACGCTCTTTCTGGCCGCCAGCGGGCGCTCGTTGATGCCGTATGTGCGTGATCCGGAAGCCCAATGGTTCGTCGGGATCACGTTGATCAGCATTGTCATCGTCGGCACCTATGTATGGAAGGATGGCATCTATGGCGATGTCAATACGGCGATGCGGCACGCCGCGTTCAACGTGGTTTCCATCGCCACCACGACAGGCTATGCGAGTGTCGACTACGCCCAATGGCCCATTTTTGCCCCGTTGTGGATGCTGTTCCTCTCCAGTTTTGCCACCAGCGCCGGGTCGACCGGCGGTGGCATCAAAATGATGCGGGCGCTTCTGCTATACAAGCAGGTCTATCGCGAGCTGCTGCGGGCCATGCATCCGAATGCGGTCTACAACATCCGCATTGGCGGTCAGGTAGCCCCCCAATCCATCTTGTTCGCGGTGCTTTCATTCGGCTTCATGTATATGGTCAGCATCGCGTCATTAACGCTGGTCCTGGCCTTCACCGGCCTCGATATCGTCACCGCCTTTACCGCCGTTGTTGCCAGCGTCAACAATACCGGGCCGGGTCTCGGCCTGGTTGGGCCATCGACGACGTATGCCGTACTCGAGGATTTCCAGACCTGGGTGTGCATTTTTGCCATGCTCCTCGGCCGGCTCGAAATATTTACGCTGCTCGTTGTTCTGACCCCCGCCTTCTGGCGGAAGTGACCCGACGCCCGGAAAGGCGGATAATTCCGCCTTTCCGATTTTCTGGCGGAGTCCGACGTGAGCCGACCCAAGAACGATACTTTCCTGCGCGCCCTTCTCAAAGAGCCGACCGATTACACCCCGCTGTGGCTGATGCGTCAGGCTGGGCGCTACCTGCCCGAGTATTGCGAAACCCGCAAACGGGCGGGCAACTTCCTGAACCTCTGCAAGTCGCCGGCCATGGCCTGTGAAGTGACGCTGCAACCGCTGGCCCGTTACGACCTGGACGCCGCGATCCTGTTCTCCGATATTCTGACCGTACCCGATGCAATGGGCCTCGGCCTGTATTTCGCCGAAGGCGAGGGGCCGAAATTCGAGCGTCCGCTGCGCGAAGAATGGGCCATCAACAACCTGACCGCCCCGGATCCCTACGAACATCTCGGCTACGTCATGGATGCCGTTTCGGAAATTCGCCGGGCACTCGACAACTCGGTTCCGCTCATCGGCTTCTCCGGCAGCCCCTATACGCTGGCCTGCTACATGGTCGAAGGCGAGGGCTCGAGCGATTTCCGCAATATCAAGGGCATGCTCTACAACCGTCCGGACCTGCTGCACCGCATCCTGTCGGTGACTGCCGATTCCGTGATCGCCTACCTGAACGCCCAGATCGACTGCGGCGCCCAGGCCGTGATGATTTTCGATACCTGGGGTGGCTCGCTGTCGAATGCGGCCTACGAAGAATTTTCCCTGCAGTACATGCGTCGTATCGTTGCCGGCCTGAAAAAGGAAAAGGACGGCCAGCGCGTTCCGAGTATCGTGTTTACCAAGAATGGCGGCTTGTGGCTCGACAAGATTGCCGACATCGGTTGCGATGCGGTCGGTCTCGACTGGACCATCGATATCGGCGATGCGCGCCGTCGGGTTGGCGACAAGGTGGCACTGCAGGGCAACCTCGACCCGAACGTGCTGTTTGCGCAACCGGAAATCGTTGCTGCCGAAGCGAAAAAAGTGCTCGATAGCTTCGGCCCGGCCAATACCGGCCACGTTTTCAACCTGGGTCACGGCATTTCCCAATTCACACCGCCGGATAGCGTGACGGCACTGGTCGAAACGGTGCATGCACACAGCAGGCTATTACGTAAGTAATAGCCATAAGTGAGCGGTGAGGCTTGACTTATGCACAGAGTTTTGCCTCTCGCTGAAAATAAACTCCGAAAACCCCTTGACTCGGCATTGTTTGTTTAAATTATTGAATTTAAACAAATAGTGCTGTTGCTCAATATTTCGGCAGAGTGACGGAATCCTTACCAAACCGTTACTTGGCGCCATAGTCCAAAAGAAATCCACAAAGTTATCCACAGTTTTTGTGGACAACTCAAAATCTCCGGTTTTGGGTCGCAATAAATCCGATTTTTTGGAGAAATGACGGCTTCGGCCGGAAAATCCATGCCCGTTTTGCGCATCGCCCTCGATTTGCCCCTACATCGCCTTTTTGATTATGTGGCTGAGGCGGCGTCGACCGTAGATATCGGTTACCGGGTTCGCGTGCCGTTCGGGCGAGGCGAGCGCATTGGGGTCATCGTCGATGTTGTCCATGCAAGCGACTGGCCGCTCGATCAGCTCAAGCCGGCCGGTGAAATACTCCGCGACTTGCCGGCGCTGCCCCCGGACTTTTTCCGACTTTGCGAATTTGCGAGCACTTACTATCAGGCCGCGTTCGGCGAGGTGGTGCTGCAGGCCTTGCCGGTCGGGCTCAAGCGTCTTGATCCACCGGAGCGTCGAAAAGGTCGGACCCCGCGAAAGGCGGAGCAGATTCAGCCTCCGGCGCTAACCGATGAGCAGGCCTCTGCGCTGGCGGCTATCGATCCGGCGGCGGGGTTTTCCGTGCATTTGCTGCACGGTGTCACTGGCAGCGGCAAAACCGAGGTCTATCTGCGCCTCGTCGAAAAGGCGCTGTCGGCCGGTCGTCAGGCCTTGCTGCTGGTTCCCGAAATCAATCTGACGCCCCAACTCGAAGGCCGGGTGCGGGCCCGCTTTCCCGATGCCGAAGTGGTTTCCCTGCACAGCGAACTGGCCGAAGCGGCGCGTGAGCGCAACTGGCGGGCAGCCTTTGCCGGCGAGGCGAGCATCGTTCTCGGCACGCGGCTTTCAATCTTTACGCCGCTGCCCCGACTCGGCCTGATCGTCATCGATGAAGAACATGATTCATCGTTCAAGCAGCAGGACGGCATGCGTTACTCGGCGCGCGACGTTGGTGTTTTTCGCGCCCACCAGCTTGGCATTCCCATCCTGCTCGGCTCGGCGACGCCCTCGCTCGAATCGTGGGCCAATGCCCAAGGCCGGCGCTATGGTCTGCTCACCCTGAATCAGCGGGCCAATCCGGCGGCCAAGCTACCGGCAGTGCACGTGATCAACACCAAGAAAATGGTCCTCAAGGAGGGCGTCAGCGAACCGCTGATCGCGGCCATCAAGGAACGTCTGGTGCGCGGCGAGCAAAGCCTGGTCTTCCTGAACCGCCGGGGTTACGCGCCGGTTTTGGCCTGCCCGGCTTGTGGCTGGATTTCGCGGTGCACGCGCTGCGCCGCCAACATGGTGCTGCACCTCGCCGATCGCCGCCTGCGTTGCCACCATTGCGGTTGCGAACACCGCGTTCCGAAGGCCTGTCCGACCTGTGGCAATCAGGACATCCACCCGTTCGGGCGCGGTACGCAGCGTCTGGAAGCGTGGCTGCAGGAGCAGTTTCCCGAAGCGCGTGTGCTGCGCGTCGACCGCGATTCGGTGAAGAGCCGCAAGCAGTGGGAGGCCATGCTGGAACTCATCCACGGCGGTCAGGCCGACATTCTGGTCGGTACCCAGATGCTGGCCAAGGGCCACGATTTCCCGAAATTGACGCTGGTTGGCGCGCTCGGCGCCGATGCCGCGCTCTACGCCGCCGACTGGCGCGCCCCGGAGCGCCTGTTCGCGCAGCTCATGCAGGTTGCCGGGCGGGCTGGGCGGGCCGAACTCAAGGGCGAGGTGCTGATCCAGACCGAGTATCCGGATCACCCGCTGTTTGCCGCGCTGGTCGAGCACGACTATCCGGGATTTGCCGCCCAGCAGCTCAAGGAGCGCGAACAGGCCGGCTTCCCGCCCTATGCTTTCCAGGCCGTACTGCGCGCTGAAGCGCCGGAAATGGCCGACGCCATCGCTTTCCTCAATGTCGCCGCGACCTTGCCGCTGGTTGGTGAGCACGAAAACGTCATGATTTATGACCCGGTGCCGATGAAACTGGCCCGGCTGGCCAATCTGGAACGCGGCCAGTTGCTGGCCGAGTCCTGTTCCCGTCCCGCCTTGCAGCATTTTCTGCCGCGCTGGCGGGAGGCCATTGAAGGCATCAAGGCGCCATCGAAACTGCGCTGGCACATCGAGGTCGATCCGCTCGAGTTCTGACCTCCCGGCGCTCGATGTTTTCGGCACGACCCTTGCACTGAGGTAAGCCCAATCACGCAAGGAATCGATCATGAAAATTCAGGATTCGAACGTTCAGCTGTCGTCCACGCACGAAGCGAGTCGCAGCCAGGAGCTGGAGATCACCAGCGTGCGCGAGTTTCGGCGCATCTTCGACGATCTCTCGCTAAACCCGGCCGAGGTGCGGAAAACCGAGCGGCAGAAAATCCAGCAGATGCTGCAATCGCTGCTCGACGCCATCATGGCGGCAATGGATGGCAAGAAAGTCGGGGAAAAGTTTGCCGCCGGCGAGGCCTTGCCGGCTCAGCCGGCGGTCGCCCGGCGCGGCGCAGAAATCAGTTGGCAGCGGACGATCCGGGAGACGGTCAGCGAATCGGAGAAGACGACGGTATGCGGCAACGGCAAGGTGACGACCTGCGATGGCAAAGTCATCGAATTCGACTATGCACTGGCCATGGAGCGCAATTACGCCAGCGAGAAGGTGGAAGAAGAGAGCGGCACCGTCAAGTTGAGCGATCCACTGATGCTCAGTTTCAACGGCAAGGCCTGCGAGCTGACCGAGGATTGCATCGCCTTCGATCTGAATGCCGATGGCACTGCCGAGCAGATTCCCGGCATCGGCCAGGGCAGCGGCTATCTGGTGTTCGACCGGAACGGCAATGGCAAGGCCGACGATGGCAGCGAATTGTTCGGCGTCGCCAGTGGCAATGGTTTCACCGATCTGGCCAAACTCGACGACGACCATAATGGCTGGATCGACGAGGCCGATGCCGCCTTTGGCCAACTCGGCGTGTGGTCGGCCACGGGTTACGGTTCGCTCAAGGACCAGGGCGTCGGCGCGCTCTACACTTCTACGGTCAACGCTGAATTTTCGCTAAAAACGAAATCCAACGAACTGCTCGGGCAGATTCGGGCGGCCGGGCTTTACCTTTCCGAGGCGGGCGAAGTCGGCCACTTGCAGCAGGTCGACCTCGTGGTTTCAGACTTGCCGGCGGGGTCTGAGCATCCAGATCAGGGCCAGGAACTGGCCGCCTAACAGCGTGAAGAAGGCGCTGCGAAAAGCCGTATCGCCCGCCCAGCCATGAGCTTGCAGGGCATCGACCAGTATCCCGATGCCCCATTGCAGGCCGAAGGCGCCGGCAAAAACCAGCAGGTTGAGGGCGGTGTTCGCTCGCCCCGAGAGGCTGGACGGGAAGGCCTGGGCGACCAGCGCATAGGAGACGTTGGAGAGCGAGAAACAGGCGCCGAGAACAGGCCACAGCAGGTTGCCGGCAAAGGTGGGCAGGCTGCTGATCAGGGCGAGCAGGCCAATGGCGACAAGCATGGAGGCGCGATAGATGGTGTCGAGCTTGATGCCGCGGTGCACCAGACGGGTGGCGAAGAAGCCCATGAACACGAAACCGCCGAGCATGGCGCCGCTCATCAAGGTCAGGCGGCCAGCAATCGCGGCCCCATCCAGACCTTCCATCACCGTCATCCAGCGCGCCACCCACAGGCCTTGAATGGCCATGAAACCGCCGGTAAACCAGAAGCCCATCGGGGCATAGCGCCAGAAGTGGGCGCTCGAGAATATTCGTTTGACCCCGGCCAGTTGCTCGGCCAGGCCGCTGCCGCCTGTCTCAACGGGCTTGTCGGGAGCGACGAAGAGGATCGTGGCAGCAACGGCCAGGGTGGCTACCGAGAGAGCAAAGACGATTTCCTGCCAACTCGCGAAGCCGAGCGCCAATTCCAGCGGCTTCGACGCGGCCAGCGCGCCGAGACCGCCCGAGGCCATGATCCAGCCGGTCAGCGAGGCTTGCCGCTCAGGGGGAAACCACTGAGCAAAGGCCTTGAACGAAGCCATCAGGCAGGCCGAAACGCCAAGGCCGATCATGGCGCGCCCCATTGCCAGGCCACCCAATTCGTCTGACAACGCGAAAACGGCCGCCCCGGCGGCGGCGATGACGAGCAATCCCGCCTCGACACGACGCGGACCAAAGCGATCGAGCAACATGCCGAGCGGCAACTGGGCGGCGCCGAAGGCGAGAAAATAGGTGCTCGTCAGCAGGCCCAGCGCGTTGTCGCCAAGACTGAGTTCGCGGGCGAGAACCGGGCCGATGACGGCGTTGGCAGTCCGGTAGAGATAGGACAGGAAATAGCCGGCAGCAAACGGCAGAAACAGCCTGATCCACAGGCGGCGAGCGTCGGTTTCGTTCATGGGTTTTCGGGTTTCGCGTGGAACGCCACCGGCGCGGGCGACGTCTTTTCTGGATTTTTGCGGAGCCATTCGACACGTGAAACGATTTTTTGTTGCCAGTTTTTGGCAATGCCGGGGCTGGCGGCGAGTTTTTCCAGATCGGCAAGGGCGGGGCGATGGGCTTGCCAGCACAGCATCGCCTCGCCCAGCGTGAAGCTGCCCTCGGCGGCCAGGACCAGTTCGAGCCGGTCGCCGGGCGTTACGTGGCCGGGGGTGACGACGCGCCAGTACCAGCCGGTCAGCCGATGCTCGGCGATGAAGGCAGCCATGCCGTCGCTGGCGAAGCGCTCGTCGATTTTCATGTCGCCGATGCGGACATCGCTTTCGTCGAGGTCGGCCGTCGAGATGTTTTCCCCGAGGCTGCCGATGACAAGTTGTGGTGCCGCCTCCGGGAAACGTTCGGCCAGTCTGGCGTAATGGCGTGCCGGGTAGAGGTGGACGGCCTTTTCGGGGCCGCCGTGTACGCGCCGGTCGGCCTGCTGGTCGCCGACGAAGCCTGCGCGGCTGAGTTCGAGCCGGCCGACAGCTGGCTGCTTGTACATGCCGGTCGGTCGGCCGGAGTCAGGAAGTGGGCGTATGCCGCCGATGAAGAGGGAAACGTCTGCCATGGTCGCCGGATTTTGCCATCAATCCCACAACCATGCTGCACCGCGTACCCCCGAGGAATCCCCATGCAGGGGCGGTCGGAACTGGGTGTTGAAAACATCCGAAAATACGTGTCGACCGCAGCATTCCGGCAAATTGCGGTAAAGCCGCTGCATGTTCGACAGCCCGCCGCCGATGACGATGACCTGCGGGTCGAGCAGGTTGATGACGCCGGCCAGGGCCCGCCCGAGGCGCTCTTCGTAGCGGCCCAGCGACGCCTCGCAGTCGGGGTCGCCGCTGGCGGCAAGGCGGTCTATTTCGTCGGCGGTCAGCGTTTGACCGGTATGGCGGCGGTGGTCGTCGGCCAGCGCCGGGCCGGACAGGTAGGCTTCGATACAGCCTGCCCGGCCGCAGTAGCAGCGGGGCAGGGGCAGATCGTCGCCAGCCGGTAGCGGAAGAGGGTTGTGGCCCCATTCGCCGGCAATGGCATTGGCCCCGGTCAGCACCTGCCGGTGGATGACGATGCCGCCGCCGACGCCGGTACCGAGAATGATGCCAAACACGATGTCGGCGTCTCGTCCGCTGCCATCGACCGCTTCGGAAAGGGCAAAGCAGTTGGCATCGTTGGCCAGCCGCACCTCGCGCTGGAGCAGCGCCTGCAGGTCGCGCCTGAGCGGCTTGCCGATCAGGCAGGTCGAGTTTGCATTCTTGATCAGGCCGGTGGCCAGCGATTCGGCTCCGGGGATGCCGATGCCCACTCTGCCGCGCCGACCGAGTTCGTTTTCGGCGTTCTCAACCAGTCCGGCAATGGCCATGATGGTTGCCATGTAGTCGCACCGCGGCGTCGGAATGCGTTGACGCAGCAATTCGCTGCCGTCGTCGGCCAGCGCGATGATCTCGGTTTTGGTCCCGCCGAGGTCGATTCCGAGCCGCATCAGACGCGTACGGCGACGCCCTTGACGTTTCCGTAGGTGGTCGTCAGCGTGCGCAGGACGCTGGCTCCGGCTTCGAGCAGCAGCATGAAGAGATTGCGCTCGGTATACAGGCAGACCGGTTCGCGGATCCCGTATTTCTCGGCGAGCGCCGGGGCCAGCTCGCTGAAGCGCTCGTCAATACCGGCTTCGCTGGCGGCGTAACCTTCACTCAGCTCGGAGTGCAGACCGAGGACGGAAACGTAAAGCTTGCCGCCGATCTTGAGCTTGAGGAGCATTTGCCGGACGAGGCGGCGGGCGTCCTCGTAGGGGACGCTGCACAGGCCGCGGCGAATGACGATGATGTCGTATGGCTCGCCGTAAAGTTCGTCGGGCAGAGCCGGCAGGGCGCAAGGGGTAAAGATGATTTCATCGCGCAGCCCGGCCGCCAGTATCCGGCCTTCGATGTCGGGTTTCAGCTCGGCTTGTTCGGCAACGATAACCTGGGCGCCGAGGCGGGCAAACTTGATGGCCATCTCGCAGCGTTTGTCGGGGAGTATCAGGACCGATACGCGCTGATCCACACGGTGTCGCTTGACGCATTCTTCCAGCGCAAAGCGCTCGAGATCGTCGGCGCCTGTGTCGAAGGAATTGGCGTTAATATTTGCGGACATGATATTTGTCTCCCTTCGGATCATTGTGCCCAAGGCGGCGCGGCGTGACAACCGGGAACCCAAGCAGGGAAAGGAAAAACAATGTTGGTCCGCTTTTATTCCAGTGAAACGGGTGAATTACTGATGTTCGCTGAGGCAGCGCGGCCATTGCTGCAGGTGCTCGGCAAGGCCACGACGGCACGGGGAACGTTTACGCTGGCCGAGATGGCCCCGGCCGCACAGAGCTTGCGCGAGGCGGTGAAGCGGGCCGAGGCGCCGCCGCCACCGCCGGACGAGGACGAACGGGATGAAACGGGGAAAAAGAAGGAGCCGGTGGTCGCCATGAGCCAGCGTGCCTGGCCTTTGATCGATATGCTGGAGCGCACGAGCAAGGGTGGGCCGAAGGCGAATATTATCTGGGAAGCGTCGGCCGATTTCTGAGCGGTTGCTCAGTTCGGAGAGCCGATGCCGAAGCCGACGGCGATGCCGTCGATAACCGTATTGAGTTCCTGGTCGAATTGGGCGAATACGGTTTCGGATGGCATCTCGCCGCTGTGCAGGGCTTTTTCGAGTGCCATGGCGGCATTTTGCAGGTCCAGAGCGCCGATGGTGCCGGCCAGCCCCTTGGTGCTGTGCGCTTGCCTTTCGGCACTGACGAAGTCGCCGCCGGCCAGCAATGTGCGAATGACCTGGGGGGTATCGATAAGGCGGGCGTGAAAGTCGCGCAGGATTTTTTCGTAGAGCGCCGGCTTGTTCAGCATGCGCCTGAGGCCATCGGCTGTGTCAATGCCAGGCAGATCGGGCAGACCGCCCACGCCTGTCATGGTTGGACTTTCCGGCAAGGGCAGGGGGCTTCCATGGCATTCATCTCGCGGATCCGATGGTCCTTAGTTCGACGCCGTCATGTTAGCGTCATCGCAAACATCCTTCAACGGGATTCCTGACTACATCAGAATAGTTCGATGTCGTCGTTCTTTTCCTTCATGTCGGCCATGAACTTGTCGACGGCTTGCTGGACGGGCATCCCTTGCATGACGGCTTCGAACATGGCGATTTCCTCGCGTGTGGTGTATTTGGTGCGAATCTTGGTCTGCAGGGAACACCATTCGTTGGGGTTGAACAGGCGCCGGCTGTCGGCCACCAGGTCGCTCAGATCGCCCAGGCTGATGCCGACGTGGGCCAGGCGCTGGACCAGTTTGTCGTAGAACTGGAAGGCAATGATGGCCTGGTGCACCATGCTGGAAACGTGTTCGGAGACGCCGCTCAGGTTTTGCTTGGCGAGGCCGACCGCGCCGTCGTCAGGCAGGGTCTGAACGGTATCGGAAATGGTCCGCATGTAGCTGGCCATGGTCGTGAAGGAGTCGGTCAGCACTTCGACCGAAGCGTCGCTGTCCTTCATTGCCGATTCGATCTGGACGGCGGCGAGTTCGAGCATAAGCACGGTTTCGCGGACCTGGCTCCAGTTCAGATCAGGCATGTGGGCGCTGGTGCCCCGTGGTTGGATCGTCTCGTCACTCATCGTTGTGGTCCCTTTGCTGGGCGGAAACTATAGCGCAAATAGCGCCGGCCGATCCATCGCCCTGCCGCCTTTTGAGGCGCTGGCCGCGAGTTGGCGCGATAATCGGCCGATGATTCGCCCGCGCCATTTCATTTTTGCCCTGTTTTTCCAGTTGACCGTAGCAATGGCCGCGCCGCCGCTGGTTGCTGTCGATGTCGGCCACGGCGGCCGCGATGGCGGCGCGACGAGTGCGCGCGGCCGTCCGGAATTCGCCTTCAACCGCGAATTTGCCGGGGTTCTCGCCGGCCTCATGCGGGATCGCGGCGAGTCCGTGCGCGAAGTCAATTTTGCCGGCGACATCGGCAGCCTGGCGGCGCGCCCGGAGCAGGCGGCCGGCAGCGATTTTTTCATTTCCATCCACCACGACTCGATCGACGAGTCCTGGCTCAAGTCGTGGATCTGGGAGGGCACGGAGCAGACTTACACCGAGGTCAAGCGCGGCTACGGGATCTTCGTGTCGGCGCAGAACCCCGACCTCGAAACCAGCCTGCTCTGCGCCTCGAGCATCGGGGCCATGTTGCGCCGGGCCGGCTTCACGCCGTCCACCTGGCATGGTCGCAAGCATCTGGCGGCCGACGCCGGAAACGGCGTCTGGTATTACGACAACCTCGTCGTCCTCTACCGGACTAGCCTGCCGGCGGTGCTCTTCGAGGCCGGCGTCATCAAGCATCGCGACGAGGAGCTCGAACTGGCCGACCCTGACCGTCAGGCCCGCATGGCCGATGCGCTGGCCACCGGCATCGCCGCCTGCCTGTTCGTTAGAGGAAAATCGGCTCGGGAGTGAGGGCGACGCCGAAGCGGGCTTGCACGTCGGCCTGCACGGCGGCCATCGTCCGCCGCACATCGTCGCCGGTTGCCCCGCCGCGATTGACCAGCACCAGCGCCTGTTTTTCATACATGCCGACCGGGCCGAGATCCTTGCCCTTCCAGCCGGCCTGCTCGATGAGCCAGCCGGGCCAGTGCCGCGGCCTGTGCCGCATCGACGACCGGGTTGTGGAAAAAGCTGCCCGTGTTCGGAACCATCGCCGGGTCCGGCAACTTGCGCTGGCGGACGGCGATGATCGCCCTGGCGATATCCTGCGCCGTTGGCGTGGCAATCTCTTGCGCCGCCAGTTCCTGATTCACGTCGGCATAACGCAGGTTGGGCGTCCACGCCTTGGGCAGCCGGAAAACGACCGAGGTGATCGCCATCCGCCCGCTCAAATGCCAGCCTTCCTGCTTGAAAACGCTATCGCGGTAGGCGAATCGGCAGTTGCTACGGTCAACCGGAAAAAATGCCCGTTTTTCAAAATCCCAGGCCGTCAGCGAATGAAAGCATTCGCCGACTTCCAGCCCGTAGGCGCCGATGTTCTGGATCGGCGCGGCACCCACCGTGCCGGGGATCAGGCTCAGGTTTTCCAGCCCCGGCCAACCCTGCTGCAAGGTCCATTGCACGAAGTCATGCCAGTTCTCTCCGGCCCCGGCCTCGATGTAGAAAGCCTCGGCGTCTTCCTTCACCAAGCGCTTGCCGGGGATGGCCATGTGCAGGACCAGGCCGTCGAAATCGCCGGTCAGCACCAGATTGCTGCCACCACCGAGGACGAAACGTTTTTGGCCGGCCAGTTCGGGGGCGGCCAACTGCCCGGGGCTGGTGATGTCGAGATAACGGGCGGCCCGGCCCGGCAGGGCGAGGGTGTTGAGGCGGGTGAGATCGACGTTCAGTTCGGGATGCATCCCCGAATTTTCGTCGATTTTCCGGTTTTGTGGCGGCCTGGCGGAACGCAGTACTAATGTTCTCTGAACTGTTCGGCGCTGATGCCGTGCCGGGCGAGCTTGTCGTAAAGCGTTTTCTTCGGCACCTGCAGCGCTTCCGCCGCCTGGGCAACGCTGCCGGCGTGGGCGCGCAGCGCCGCTTCGATGGCCCGCCGTTCGGCCGCGTCGACCTGGGCGGTCAGCGACGTGCCCGGTCCGTCGCCAGGGGCCGGGCCGGCCATCCCGTCGGGCAGGCCGAGCGCCCAGCGGTTGGCAACGTTCTTCAGTTCGCGCACGTTGCCCGGCCAGTCGTGCGCCTGCCAGCGGGCGAGGTCGGCCGGTGTCCAGGTCGCCACCGGGCGCTGGTAACGCTGTGCCGCTTCCTGCAGGAAGGCGACGAACAGCAGCGGGATGTCGGCTAGGCGCTCGCGTAGCGGCGGCAGGTCGATGCTGACGACGTTGAGCCGGTAGTAAATGTCGGCGCGGAACTGGCCGGCGTCGGCCAGGGCCTTGAGGTCGGCCTTGCTGGCGGCGACGACGCGGCAGTCGACGGCGATGCTCTGGTTGCTGCCCAGACGTTCGACGCTGCGTTCCTGGAGGACGCGCAGCAGCTTGACCTGGAGGGCCAGCGGCATCGACTCGATCTCGTCGAGAAACAGGGTGCCGCCGCTGGCGTGCTCGATCCGCCCGACGCGCCGCTTGCCGGCCCCGGTGAAGGCGCCCGCCTCGTGGCCGAACAGCTCGCTCTCGAACACGCTTTCCGGCAGCGCAGCGCAGTTGACCGCGACAAACGGGCCGCGCCGGCCACTGGCGTCGTGGATGGCGCGGGCGACGACTTCCTTCCCGCAGCCGGTTTCGCCGTTGATCAGGATGTCCACGCCGGTCGGCGCGAGGGCCGCGATCATCTGGCGGATCGCCTGCATGGCCGGTGTTTCGCCGATCAGCGCGTCGAGCCCGGCGGCGTGCAGGCGTTCCCTGAGCTGGCGGTTTTCGAGCAGCAGCGCGCGTTTGTCGAGGGCGCTGCGGACGGCGGCGATCAGGCGTTCGGACGGGAAAGGCTTTTCGATGAAATCGTGGGCGCCCTCGCGCATCGCCTCGACGGCCATGGCCACGTCGCCGTGGCCGGTAACCAGCAGTACCGGCAGATCGCGGTCGAACTGGCGCAGTTCGCGCAGCAGCGCCATGCCGTCGCGGCCGGGCAGGCGGATGTCGCTGACCACCAGCGCCGGCCGGCTGGTCGCCAGCGCGGCGAGCATGGTTTCGGCGTCGGCAAAGCCGCGCACGGCGATGTCGGCGATGGCCAGCGCCTGTTCGCAACCCTTGCGCACGGCGCTGTCGTCCTCGACCAAAAAGACCGGCAGCGTCGCCGCTTGCCCGGATTCATCGTTCATCTTCGTCCTTGCCGTTGGCGGCCGGCAGCGTCAACTCGAACACGGCGCCGCCGTCGGCCGCGTTGTCGGTACGTAGTGTGCCACCGTAGCTCTCGACGATGGCCAGCGAAATGGCCAGGCCGAGGCCAAGCCCCTCGCTGGCCGGCTTGGTCGTGTAGAAGGGTTCGAACAGGTGGCTGCGCACCTCGTCGGCGATGCCCGGCCCATGGTCGCGCACGCTCAGGCGGACCTGGGCGCCAATACGGGTGACAGCGATTTCGAGGTGCGGATCGGGCTGCCCATGCATGGCATCGAGGCCGTTGAGCATCAGGTTGACCAGCACCTGCTCGAAGCGGCCGGACTCGGCGATGACGCACAAGCCGGGTTCGTTCTGGCTGACGTCGATGCGGGCACCGTAGTCGCGCCGGCGCGGCTCGACCAATAGCAGCGCATGCTCGATCGCGGTCGCGATGGTCACCGCCTGTGGCGTCGCCGCCTCCTTGCGGGCAAAGGTCTTCAGCTGGCGGACGATGCGCCCGGTGCGGCCGATCAGTTCGCGGATCATCTCGAGGTTTTCGCCGACTTCTTCGTGTCGACCGCGGGCGAGCAGGGCGGCGGCGTTGTCGGCGAAGGTCTGCAGCGCCGCCAGCGGCTGGTTCAGCTCGTGGCTGATGCCGGCCGCCAGCTGGCCGAGCACGGCGAGCTTGCCGGCCTGGACGGCGGTGTCGCGGGTCTCGTGAAGGATCGCTTCGGTGCGCTGCAATTCGGCGATCTTGTCGGTCAGATCGGCGGTGCGTTCGGCGATCCGCTGTTCGAGTTCGCCGTGGATGCGCCGCAGTTCCTCGCGCCGGTGGCGGCGATGGCGCAGATGGGCGGCGACACCCATGGCGAAGGCGGCGGCCAGCGCTACCGCCAGCGCCCCGGAAAACGCCGCGCCGCGCGCTTCGTCGGGGCTGCCGAGCTGGACGACGCGCCAGCCGAGATTGCCGACCGGGCGGGTGACCTGCAGCAGTTCGCGGGCAGGCTGGTCGGGCAGTGCCAGGCGCAGCGGCCGTACCGTGTCGAGATCGAGCGGCCGGTCGGCCAGCGGCGGAATGGTCAGCTTGCCGTATTGCCGGGTTGCCGCCAGGCGGGTCGTGACGTCGGCCGGCAACGGGGCCAGCGACCGATAACGCAGGCGGCGTTCGGAGGACAGGAAGACGATACCGTCGGCGTCGGCCAGCAGCAGCGTGTCGCCGGCCCCGGCCATGGCCTGTTCCATGGCTTCCAGGCCGACCTTGAGGACGACGACGCCGAGCACCCGGCCCTGCTCGCGGACCGGCGCGGCGAGAAAGTAGCCGGGTTCGCCGGTGGTCACGCCGACGCCGTAGAAGCGGCCGAGTCCATGGGTCACGGCATCGGAGAAGTAAGGGCGGAAGGCGTAGTTGTGGCCGACGAAGCTGCGCGGCTGGCGCCAGTTGCTGGCAGCCAGCGTCATCCCTTTGGCGTCGATCAGGTAGGTCGCGGCAACGGCGGCGCCTTGCTGGGCGGCTTCCAGGTAGGCGTTGGCGGCAGCGATCCGCTGTTCGTTGCCCGGGTCGCGCAGCAGCGCCGCCAGCGACGGTTCGAGGGCGAGCAGGCCGGGCAGCGATTCGTGGCGCGTCAGCGTTGCCTCCAGCGACAGCGCGAAGGCATCGAGGCGCTGCGTCGCCGCTTGTCGTTCGTGCGCGAGATAGGCGCCGAGCAGCAGTTGATAGCCGAGCAGACCAATCAGCAGGCAGACAAATGCCGCTGCCGAGGTCAGCAACCAGGTTCGGGATGAAAAAGAGGGGCGGCCCATCGGCGCATCGTAACCACTTTTGGCGGCGCCCGGCAGAGTCAGGGTGATGGCGGGCATGGTTGCAGCGAAACCACGGTATCGGGCGGCAGACCGGGCAGCCAGGCCGGCATCGGCCGGCAGTCGGCACCGGCGCAGACGGTGTACGGGGCGACATAGGGCGAATGCCGCAGCGTCACCGCCGGCAAGGGCGGCAACGGCGGCGTGTAATGCCAGGCACCCTCGCGGTAAACCGCATCGAGCGGCGGTTCCATGCCGGCGCCGGTGCCTTGCACGCGGGCCGAGGTCAGCTTCAGGGCGTTGCCCTGCAGGCGGTACTCTTCCGCCCACAGGGTTTTCTGGATCGAATGCATCCACTGCAGCGTGACCGTCTCGCCGACGGGCGCGACCAGCAGGCCGGCGACGAGACAGATCGCGTTCATGCGGGGTTCAGGCGACGGCTGCGGATCAGGTGCCAGCCGATGAAGGCGGCGCAGGCGGCGAAGCCGATTTCGTCGGTCAGCGGCAGCGCGGCGACCAGCAGGAAGGCGGCCAGTGCAGCCCAGACGCGTTCCCAGGCGGCCAGCGGCGCGCGCAGGTAACCGATGCTGGCAGCGCCCCACAGGGTAATGGCCAGCAAGGCCTTGCCGACGATGTAGACCACGGCCAGTACGGAAGGATCGCCCTGCAACATCAGCGCGTTGTCGTAGACCGCCATGAACGGTACGACGAAGCCGGCAATGGCGATCTGCACCGCCTTGAGGCCGATCTTCATCGCTGGCTCCTTGGCCACCGAACTGGCGGCAAAGGCGGCCAGCGCCACGGGTGGCGTCAGGT
The DNA here is from genome assembly GCA_002842145.1 of Betaproteobacteria bacterium HGW-Betaproteobacteria-6. Classification (GTDB taxonomy): domain Bacteria; phylum Pseudomonadota; class Gammaproteobacteria; order Burkholderiales; family Rhodocyclaceae; genus Azonexus. The sequence goes on from PHCF01000049.1 coordinate 51,724, forward strand.
CGGCCATGATGCCGAAGTAGAAGACGAACAGGTGGCTGACGATCAGCGGCACGCCGAGATCGAGCAGGGCGGGGGCGGCGATCGAGCTGGTGATGATGTAGTTCGGGATGGTCGGGATACCCATGCCGAGCACCAGGCAGATCAGCATGGTCAACAGCAGCGAGACGAACAGGCTGTCCTCGCCGACCTTGAGGATGAAGCCGGCGAAGTTGGTTGCCGCGCCGGTCAGCGTCAGGATGCCGATGATGATGCCGACGATGGCGCAGGCGACGCCGACCGGCAGCGCCTGGCGGGCGCCGTCGACCAGGCTGGCGCGCATGACGCGCAGGGTGTCGCGGCCGCCCTGGACGAAGAAGCAGGCGGCGACCAGCAAGGCGATGACGATGAGGACCGGATAGACGCCCCACTTGACGAGCAGCGAGGCGCCGATGCCGACCGCGACCCAGAATACGACGCGGAAGGCGGTGGCCGACAGGCGGGCGGCGACCGCGGCGCCGAGGATCAGGATGGCGCACAGCGCCAGGCCGACCATGCCCGAATACATCGGCGTGAAGCCGTTGAACAGCATGCCGACCAGACCGGCCAGCGGCAGCACCAGATACCACTGCTCGCGGATGGCTTGCCACGGGTTGGGGCAGTCCTCCTTGCTCAGGCCGTCGAGATTCCGCCGCCCGGCTTCCAGATGCACCATCCAGAACACCGTGGCGTAATAGAGGATGGCCGGGACCAGCGCCGCCTTGACGATCTCTACGTAAGGCACGTTGAGGTTCTCGGCCATGATGAAGGCGACGGCGCCCATGACCGGCGGCATGATCTGGCCGCCCATCGACGAGGTCGCCTCGACGGCGCCGGCGAAGACCCCGGAATAGCCGAAACGCTTCATCAGCGGAATGGTGAACTGGCCGGTGGTCAGCACGTTGGCGACGCCGGATCCGGAAATCGATCCCATCAGTCCGGACGAGACGACGGCGACCTTGGCGGCGCCGCCCTTGGTATGGCCGACGAAGCCGAGGGCCACCGAATTGAACAGGTTGATCATCCCGGCGTGTTCGAGAAAGGCGCCGAACAGCACGAACAGGAAAATGTAGCTGGCCGAAACCAGGGTCGGGATACCGAAGATGCCTTCGGTGCCGAAGCCGATCTGGTCGACGATCTGGGCAAAGTCATAGCCGCGGTGGGCGAGATCGCCCGGCAGGTACTGGCCGAACAGGCCGTAAAGCAGGAAGGTGGCGCAGATGGCCGGCAAGGCCAGGCCGAGAATGCGGCGCGCGGCTTCGAAGAGGAGGGCGATCATCGCCGTGCCGACAAGGAGGTCAAGCGTGCTCGGATCGCCGGCTCGCTGGATCAGGTCGACTTCGTAAATCCATTGGTAGCAGGCGAGCAGGAAGGCGGCGCCGGCAAGCAGCCAGTCGCCGGGCGCCACGCGGTCGTGGCGGGCGCGCTTGTAAGGCGGAAAGAGGATGAAGGTCAGGGTCAGCAGAAAGCCGACATGCAGGGCGCGCATGACCAGGCTGGACAGCGGATGGAAGGCCGCGACGCTCAGCTGATAGAGCGAAAAGATGAGCGAGATGCCAGTCAGCACGAGAAGCGCGACGCCCCCGAGACGGCGCTGCACGCCGCGCTCGGAGAACGTCTCCTGCGCGATGTTAATCGGGGAGACGTTGGTGGTCATGATCGCCTACTTCAGCAGCCCGGCTTCGCGGTAGTACTTCTCGGCGCCCGGGTGCAGCGGCACCGGCGAACCGTTGGCCATCCTTTCCTTCTTGATCGCCTTGGCGGCGGCGTGGGCCGTGGCCATGGTGTCGAGGTTCTCGGCCATCGACTTGGTCATCTTGTAGACCATGTCCTCGGAAACGCCGGCGTGGGTGACCAGGTAGTTGGGGACCAGCACGGTATTCACATCGGTGGTCTGGCCGTTGTAGGTGTTGGCCGGAATGGTGCCGGACTGGTAGGCGGCATCGCCGATTTTGGTGACGACCTCGGCCGGGATCGGGATGACGACGATCTTCAGCGAGGTGGCCAGGTCGCGCACGGCGGCGACGCCGAGGCCGGAGGAGAGCAGCGTCGCATCAAGCTGGCGGTTCTTCATCAGTTCGACCGATTCCGAGTAGCCGAGGTATTCGACCTTGGCGAAATCCTGGTAACCCAGGCCGACCGCCTTCAGGATGTCGCGGCTGTTCAGTTCGGTGCCGCTCTTCGGGGCGCCGACCGAGACGCGCTTGCCCTTGAGGTCGGCCAGCGACTTGATGCCGGCATCGGCGGCGGCCAGGAAATGGATGTAGTTGGGGTAGATCGCGGCGACCGTGCGCAGCTTGTTGAGCGGCGCCTTGAAGCCGACTTCGGCGTTGCCCTTCCAGGCTTCGGACAGCGTGTCGCCGAGCGTGAAGGCGATTTCGCCCTTGCCGGCCTGCAACAGGTTCAGGTTTTCGGCCGAGGCCTTGGTCGCCTGCACCGACATCTTCGCCTCCGGCAGCACCTTGCCGTAGATCTGGGTCAGCGACACGCCGAGCGGGTAATAGACGCCGCTGGTACCGCCGGTCAGCACATTGATGAAATCGGCCGCGTGGCCGGCGGTGGTGCCGACGTTTTATCTCCTCCGGTAATTGGAATGCGCCGCGAGGCGGCCGCACCATTCCGTATTGCAGGAGACGTGCCAGTGACGATTGCTACGGTCAACCGGCTGATTTGATGGATTTTTGTGCGGCCGGTCGCGCGGCTGGCAAGGGTCGGCGTGTGTGGAAATCCGGAATCGGGCCGGGCGTCAGTGCGGAATTCCGGACGCGCCGATGGGGTATTGAAATTATACGTCTGATGTATATACTGCAATATATACATTCAATGTATAATTTTTAGACAGGTGCAACCATGATCGACTGGCACTATCCTCGCCCCGAGTTGGCTCAAACGCATCTTGCGCAGTTGTTCGACCAGGGACTCTCCCGCCTCGCCTTCTTTGGCCGGCGCCGTATTGGCAAGACAGAATACCTGAAGCGTGATCTGATTCCGTCAGCGGCTGAGAAGGGCGTGGTCAACACCTTTTATTGCTCGTTCTGGGAAAACAAGGACCAACCTCACTTGGCGCTCATCCGGGCGCTGCAGGATGCGCTCCCTGAGCATCAGGCCAAGGTCAAGGCGAAGGCCGGCCTCAACTTCGGGGTCGTGGACTTTTCTGCCGAAGTGGAGCGGGCCGACCGTCCCCGTCCGGCGCTTCCCAACGAATTGACCCTGGCCACCGCCAGCTTCCAGCAGTGGGTCAAGTATCTCGACGGGCGTCCCGGCCTGATTGTTCTGGACGAAATCCAGCACCTGGCTACTTCTTTGGCCTTTGCAACCTTCGCCGCATCCCTGAGAACCATGCTGGACATGGCACCTCCCAACATCGCGGTCATTTTCACCGGGTCGTCACTCGCCGATTTGCAGCGCCTGTTCAACGACCAGAAGGCTCCTTTCTTCAACTTCGCCACCGTGGTTGATTTCCCCCTGCTCGATCGTCCCTTTGTTGATCATCTGGCTCGAATCAACAAAATGATCACCGGCCTGGAGATAAAGGCCGACTTGCTATGGGATCTGTTCAATCGATCCGGCCGGAACGCACAGGTCATCACCGGGCTGGTCAGCCAGATGGTGCTTCGCAAATCGGATGACATCGAGGGTACCTGGCAGGACATCGAAATCGAACTGACCGGAGAGGGTGGCTGGTGTGAAAAGGCCTGGTCCGATCTCTTGTTGTCCGATCAGGCGGTTTATCTCCTCCTGCTCGAAGGCCAGGACCTGTTCTCGGAATCCTCGTTAGCGCTCTACGAGAGGCTGGGGTTCTCTCGTGGGTCCGCCCAACAGGCCATCAAACGACTCATCAACCGCAGCCTGATCGCCCGCAATGGACATGGGCGATACGAGCGCATCGTCCCCATCCTGGATGAGTGGATGAAGCTCGCGGGCAAGACCTCACAAATGCTGGTTCCGCCGCCAGTGGGGGATTGAAGGGGAATTCGGAACCAATCGGTTTCTGCACCAGCCGCAAAAAAACGGGACATCCCTCGCCGGCATGCCCCGTTTGATTCTTTCCCGCCGAGCTTTACAGCAGCGGTGCCAGCCAGTACTCCGCATCCTTGATCGCCATCCCCTTGCGCTGCGCCCAGTCTTCGAGCTGGTCGCGGCCGATTTTCGGGATGGCGAAGTAGGCTGCCGCCGGATGCCCGATGTAGAACCCGGACACGGCCGCCGCCGGGGTCATGGCGCAGGATTCGGTCAGCTGCATGCCGGCGTTGGCCGGGGCATCGAGCAGCGCGAACAGTTCGCGCTTGGCGGTGTGGTCCGGGCAGGCCGGGTAGCCGGGGGCGGGGCGGATGCCTTTGTATTGCTCGTTGATCAGCTCGTTGTTGGAGAGCGCTTCGTCGGTTGCGTAGCCCCAGTACTCGGTGCGGATCTGCAGATGCAGCCATTCGGCGGCGGCTTCGGCCAGACGGTCGGCCAGCGACTTGAGCATGATCGCCGAGTAGTCGTCGTTGGCGGCCTCGAAGGCGGCGACACGTTCTTCGATGCGATGGCCGGCAGTGACGGCAAAGGCGCCGACGTAGTCGCGCTGGCCGACGAAATCGGCGAGGGCGAGATTGAAACGGCCGGGCGGCTGCTTGTGTTGCTGACGCAGGCCGACCCAGCGGGTCAGTTCGGTGGTTCGTGACTCGTCGGCGTAGATGATGATGTCTTCGTTCTCGCTGCTCGCCGGGTAGAGGCCGAAGACGGCGCGGGCCGACAGCCAGTTTTCACTGACGATCCTGGCCAGCATGGCCTTGGCGTCGGCGAACAGCTGGCGGGCGGTTTCGCCCACCGTTTCGTTCTCGAGAATGGCCGGATAGCGGCCGGCCAGATCCCAGCTCTGGAAGAACGGTGTCCAGTCGATGAGCAGCGCCAGGTCAGCCAGACTCGGGTTGAGTGTCTGCAGGCCGAGCTGCCTGGGGATGGTTGGCGAGAACGGCTGGCTCGACGTGAAACGGTTGGCGCGGGCTTCTTCCAGCGTGACCATGGTGGCGCCCTTGCGGCCGGCGTGTTCGCTGCGCACGGCCTTGTACTCGGCGACGATCTCGGCCATGTAGCCGTCGCGCTGATCGACCGACAGCAGCTTGGTGGCGACGCCGACGGCACGCGAGGCGTCCGGCACGTAAACCACGGCGCCGTCGGTGTTGGGGGCGATCTTGATCGCGGTATGGGCGCGGCTGGTCGTCGCGCCGCCGATGAGCAGCGGCTGCTTCATGCCCTGGCGCTGCATTTCGCTGGCGACGTGGGCCATTTCCTCGAGCGACGGGGTGATCAGGCCGGACAGGCCGATGATGTCGACGCGATGCTCGAGCGCCGCCTTGAGGATGTTGTCGCAGGAAACCATGACGCCGAGGTCGACCACGTCGTAGCCGTTGCAGCCGAGGACGACGCCGACGATGTTCTTGCCGATGTCGTGCACGTCGCCCTTGACCGTGGCCATGAGGATCTTGCCCTTGCTGCCCAGCCCGGTGCGGGTCTTTTCCGCTTCGATGTAGGGCAGCAGATGGGCGACGGCCTGCTTCATGACGCGGGCCGATTTGACGACCTGGGGCAGGAACATCTTGCCGGCGCCAAACAGGTCGCCGACGTGGTTCATGCCGGCCATCAGCGGGCCTTCGATAACGGCGAGCGGCGGCTTGCCTTCGGCTTCGAGCTGGGCGCGCACTTCTTCGGTATCGGCCACGACGAACTCGGTGATGCCCTTGATCAGCGCGTGTTCGAGGCGTTTTTCCACCGATTGCTCGCGCCATGACAGGTCCGGCCCGGTGTCCTTGGCCTTGCCTTCCTTGACCGTCTGGGCGAAATCGACGAGCGCTTCGCCGGCATCTGGGTTGCGGTTGAGCACCACGTCCTCGACCTTCTCGCGCAGCACCGGGTCGAGATCGTCGTAGATGCCGAGCATGCCGGCATTGACGATGCCCATGGTCATGCCGGCCTTGATCGCGTGGTAGAGGAAAACCGTGTGGATCGCCTCGCGCACGGCGTCGTTGCCGCGGAAAGAAAACGACACGTTGGAAACGCCGCCGGAAATGTGGGCGTGCGGCAGGTTTTGCTTGATCCAGCGCACCGATTCGATGAAATCGACGGCGTAGTTGTCGTGTTCCGGGATGCCGGTGGCAATCGCAAAGATGTTCGGGTCGAAGATGATGTCCTCGGCCGGAAAACCGATGCCCGTCAGCAGGTCGTAGGCGCGTTTGGAGATCTCGGTCTTGCGCGCGAAGGTGTCGGCCTGGCCCTTCTCGTCGAAGGCCATGACGATGACCGCGGCGCCGTAGCGGCGGGCGAGGCGGGCGTGTTCGATGAACTTGGCCTCGCCTTCCTTCATCGAGATCGAATTGACGATGCCCTTGCCCTGGATGCACTTGAGGCCGGCTTCGATGACTTCCCATTTCGACGAGTCGATCATGATCGGCACGCGCGAAATGTCCGGCTCGGAGGCGATCAGCTTGAGGAAGCGGTCCATGGCGGCGACCGAATCGAGCATCGCCTCGTCCATGTTGATGTCGATGACCTGGGCGCCGTTTTCGACCTGCTGGCGGGCGACGGCCAGCGCGTCGTCGAAGCGGCCTTCGAGGATCATCCGGGCGAAGGCCTTGGAGCCGGTGACGTTGGTCCGCTCGCCGACATTCACGTACAAAGAATCGGCGCCGACGTTGAACGGTTCGAGACCGGACAGGCGCAGCTTCTTTTCGATTTTCGGCACTTTTCTCGGGTTGACCGTAGCAACCCGCTCGGCGATGGCCTTGATGTGCTCGGGCGAGGTGCCGCAGCAGCCGCCAACGATGTTAACGATACCGCTCTTCGCCCAGCCCTCGATTTCATCGGCCAGCATGTCGGCTGTTTCGTCGTAGCCGCCGAAGGCGTTGGGCAGGCCGGCGTTCGGGTGGGCCGAGACGTAGCAGTCGCAGACGCGCGACAGTTCCTCGACGTACTGGCGCAACTCCTTGGCGCCGAGCGCGCAGTTGAGGCCGAACGACACCGGCTTGATATGGTTCAGCGAATTCCAGAAAGCCTCGGCCGTCTGGCCCGACAGCGTGCGGCCGGAAGCATCGGTGATCGTGCCGGAAATCATCACCGGCCAGCGGCGGCCGGCGGCGTCGAAGAACTTCTCGATGGCGAACAGCGCCGCCTTGGCATTGAGCGTGTCGAAAATGGTTTCGACGAGCAGGATGTCGGCGCCGCCGTCGGTCAGGCCACGGATCGCTTCGAGGTAATCGGTGACCAGCGCGTCGAACGTGACGTTGCGGTACCCGGGATCGTTCACGTCCGGCGAGATCGACGCGGTGCGGCTCGTCGGGCCGAGCACGCCGGCGACGAAGCGCGGCTTGGCCGGATTGGCGGCGGTGAATTCGTCGCACAGCCGGCGGGCCAGCGCGGCGCCTTCGACGTTCAACTCATAAACAAGCGGCTCGAGCTTGTAGTCGGCCTGCGATACGGCGGTCGAGTTGAAGGTGCAGGTCTCGAGAATATCGGCGCCGGCTTCGAGGTATTCGCGGTGTATGCCGCCGATGACATCCGGCCGGGTCAGCACCAGCAGGTCGTTGTTGCCCTTGAGATCGTGCGGATGATCGGTGAAACGCGTGCCGCGGTAATCGGCTTCCTGCAATCCGTGGCGCTGGATCATGGTGCCCATGGCGCCGTCGAGGACGAGCATCTTCTTGGCAAGCAGGGCGGAAAGTTCGGCGGTACGGTCGGGTTGCTGCATGATCACCTCGGCAAAGCTAAATTACGCCGGGCACGCCGCAAAAACGAACGGCGCCACAAACCGGCTGGGTTTGCGAGCGCCGTTGATCATTGCCGAGCCTGGCCCCGCATTCACATCAAAACATGAAAAGGGTCGCAGCGCTCCTCGGCAGAGGGGCGTAGTTTAACGAGCCTTGTACTTGCTGCCAAGTTAAGCAACTGATTTTGCGGAAAAGCTCAAGGCCAAATGGCGGAGGACTGTCGCTTTGCCCTTAAACGGGTTCGAGCGCGCCAGAGGCCGGCTTGCTGGCTCCCGCGCGCTTCAGCCGCCTAATCCTGAGTCGATAAACCCGCCACCCTGGCCCGCGCCATGTGCAGTTTCTGGTAGCTGTCGATCAGGCGCTGGTGCCTGTCGAGCCCTTCCAGTTTCATGCTCGTTGGCGTCAATCCGAAGAAGCGCACGCTGCCATCTACCGAGCCGAGCACCGCATCCATCCGCGGGTTGCCAAACATCCGGCGGAAATTGACGATGTAATCGTCGAGTTCCAGGTCGTCGGCCAGCACCACCTCAAGCACCACGTTCAAAGCCTGATAAAACAAGCCGCGCTCGACCGTGTTCTCGTTGTACTGCAGGAAGGTTTCGACCTGCTCCTTGGCGGCTTCGAATTGCTGCAGGGCGAGGTTGATCAGCAGCTTCAACTCCAGAATCGTCAGCTGACCCCAGGCCGTATTCTCGTCAAACTCGATGCCGATCAGCGTGTTGATGTCGGTGTAATCATCGAGTTCACTGTCTTCCAGCCGTTCGAGCAGCGCTTCCAGGCCGGCATCGTCCAGTTGGTGCAAGTTCAGGATATCGGCCCGGAAGGCCAGCGCCTTGTTGGTGTTATCCCAGATCAAATCCTCGACGGGATAAACCTCCGAATAGCCTGGCACCAGGATGCGGCAGGCCGTGGCGCCAAGTTGGTCGGACACCGCCATGTACACTTCCTTGCCCATCTCTTCGAGAATGCCGAACAAGGTGGCGGCTTCGTCGGCATTGGAGTTTTCGCCCCGGCCCGAGAAGTCCCACTCGACAAAATCGTAATCCGCCCTGGCGCTGAAAAAGCGCCACGATACGACGCCGCTTGAATCGATAAAGTGTTCGACGAAGTTGTTCGGCTCGGTGACGGCGTTACTCTCGAACGTCGGCCGCGGCAAATCGTTCAGGCCCTCAAAGCTGCGCCCCTGCAGCAACTCGGTCAGGCTGCGTTCGAGCGCCACCTCGAGGCTCGGGTGCGCCCCGAACGACGCAAAGACGCCGCCCGTACGCGGGTTCATCAGGGTCACGCACATCACCGGAAACTCGCCGCCCAGCGATGCATCCTTGACCAGCACCGGAAAGCCCTGTTTTTCCAGCTCATCGATGCCGGCCAGAATGCCGGGATATTTCGCCAGCACCGCCTGCGGCACATCGGGGAGCGCCATTTCACCTTCGAGGATTTCGCGCTTGACCGCCCGTTCGAAAATCTCCGACAGGCATTGCACCTGCGCTTCGGCCAGCGTATTGCCGGCACTCATGCCATTGCTCAGGAACAGGTTGTCGATCAGGTTGGACGGGAAATACACCACCTCGCCGTCCGACTGACGCACAAAGGGCAGCGCACAAATGCCGCGCTGCACATTGCCGGAATTGGTGTCGAAGAGATGCGAACCACGCAGCTCGCCATCGGGGTTGTAAATCTCCCGGCAGTATTCGTCGAGGATTTCGGCCGGCAGCGCATCCTTGCGGCCCGGCTTGAACCAGCGCTCATTCGGGTAATGCACGAACGGCGCGTTGGCGATCTCTTCGCCCCAGAACTGGTCGTTGTAGAAATGATTGAAATTCATCCGCTCGATGAATTCGCCCAAGGCCGACGCCAGTGCACTCTCCTTGGTGGCGCCCTTGCCATTGGTAAAACACATCGGCGAATGGGCATCGCGAATATGCAGCGACCACACGTTGGGCACCAGGTTACGCCACGAAGCGATCTCGATCTTCATGCCCAGACCGGCCAGAACCGCCGACATATTGGCGATGGTCTGCTCCAGCGGCAGGTCCTTGCCGACGATGTAGGTACTTGCTTCGGACTCCGGATTCAAGGTCAGCAAAGCCTGCGCATCGGCGTCGAGATTCTCCACTTCCTCGATCACGAACTCGGGCCCGGTTTGTACCACCTTCTTCACGGTGCACCGCTCGATCGAACGTAAAATCCCCTGCCTATCCTTGTCGGAGATATCCGCCGGCAACTCGACCTGGATCTTGAAAATCTGCTGGTAGCGGTTTTCCGGATCGACGATGTTGTTCTGCGACAGGCGGATGTTTTCGGTCGGAATCCGGCGCGTGTCGCAATACAACTTCACAAAGTAAGCCGCACACAAGGCCGACGACGCCAGAAAGTAATCGAAAGGCCCCGGCGCCGAGCCGTCGCCCTTGTAGCGGATAGGTTGATCGGCGATGACCGTGAAGTCATCGAACTTCGCCTCAAGACGAAGCTTGTCGAGAAAATTGACCTTAATTTCCATGCGGGAATCCCAAAAAAGCGTTCAAAGAGCTGGCCGCTATTATCCGGTTTTACCGGTGGCGCTGGCTTCCCGTTTGCCAACCCCTGGCCGATGGGCCAGGAACCGGCCGACAACACGATCCGCAATTTCATCCTGAAGATGAAACAAGATGCCTTTCCGGGTTATTGGCTTGGAAAGCTAAATGTCTCTGAACCCCAATGGCAGCGCGGTCTGACGGCTGTGAATTATTGACTGGTCGAAATCGCGAGGTTTTCTAGAATTGTCCGGGCGCTTAAAAGTGCCACCACGTCCTAGCGATTGCTGAGTGACGAGTTGTCGGCCAAAGCGGACCTCGGGCGTCCTGCCAAAATCGGTCGGCTGTGTATCAGCTATCTGCCACTGAATCTCTGATGGGAGCGGCTGCATTTTCGGGTTCAGCGGTTCGTTCGTCTTGCATTGCTTCCTTGCTTGATGAGGAGCCCTACCGGTCCTTTGCTGCAAGCAGACTGGCGTAATTTGCGCCACCCACCTCATTCATTACTTTGGCGTTCATCAGAAGATTGGTGGGGATTTATCAGATGAAATACAGATTTATGGAAGTCATCACGGCCTCCCCATTCTTGACCGAACCAATTTTCGATGGTGTTTGAAAAATGACAAAACTATAATTTTTTTCCTTACAGATTGCAAAAACACTTGGGACAACATTAGTAAGAGATTATTCTCTGAAGCAATACAAGCAATGACGCCTTGAGCGACACACAAAACCCCTGCCTTCATCGCTAGATCATGACGAGCCTAAATCCGCGCAAGAGCTTTCAAGTACGTTTGGTACTTGTCATTGGGTTGCTGGCATTTGTTTTGTTTCAATTAACCGCTGCAATCAACAGAAAAGTCTTTGTCGATCAGATCAAGGCGGACAAAGGGATTTTGCTCGCTGAAGTAGCGCACCAGATGTCCGATGAGATGGACAAGGGGATCTTCGAGCGACTTCGTGAAATCGAAATCATGGCGTCTTTGCCAATGCTTACGGATCCGAAAGTCGCTATAGAAGATAAACGTGCTCTGTTGGAAAAGCTGCAATCAACATATAAAAATTATGCTTGGATCGGCTTTACCGATTCGGAGGGGAATATTCTTGTAGGGACCCATGCCCTACTCGAAGGAAAAAGCGTCGCCAAACGCAGTTGGTTCATCCAGGGGGCAAAAGGACCAGCGGTCGGGAATGTGCATGATGCTTTCTTGCTCGCCAAGATACTGCCCAAGCCCGAGAACGACTTTCTCCCCTTGAGATTGTTGGATATCTCAGCGCCGATCATCGATAGGAACGGGAAGTTGCTGGGTGTCATATGTGGGCACTTGTCTTGGGATTGGTCGTTTCAGGTCAAAAATAAATTGCTGGCCCCGCTTCGGGCGCACACCCAGACCGATATTTTGATTGTCGGGAAGGAAGGGCAGATTTTGCTAGGTACGCCTGAGCTCCAAAAACTGACCCAAACATTGAGTCTTCCCAGTATTAACGCTGCCCATTCTGGGAAAAACGAATCCCTGATTGAGCTATGGCCGGATGGAATCGAATATCTCGTTGGGTACGCGCCAAGCGAGGGTTTCGATGCCTACAAGGGACTGGGTTGGACCGTTCTCGTACGGCAGCCGTCAAATGAAGCTTTTGCCGTTGCTGAAAAATTGTGGAACTACGGGTTTGCTTCCAGCTTAGCGATAGTTCTCGTGTTTGGTCTCGCGTTGTGGTTCATGGCCGGACGATTAATTGATCCCATGCGGCGCATTGCTGTAGCGGCCGGCCTTATCAGTTCTGGAGATAAAAATACTCGAATGCCGCTCGTCAAGGGGCAGGATGAAGTGGCGTTGCTATCTAGCTCCCTGACGATGATGATTCATAGCCTAAACACGCAAAAAACCGAACTAGAAAGCAAGAACCAGCTGTTGGAACTTTCCGCACAGGTATTCTCGTCGAATACCGAGGGGATCATCATTTGCGATGCCGATGAACGAATCCTGACCGTCAATCGGGCGTTCACCGCTATTACCGGCTACCAACCCGAAGAAATTATCGGACAAACTCCTCGCCATATCAGTTCTGGACGGCAAGACAAAGCATTTTACGTATCGTTTTGGTCCAAATTGAAGCAGCAAGGTTTCTGGAAGGGTGAAATATGGAACCGCAGGAAAAATGGAGAAATTTATCCCGAGTGGTTGATCGTTAGCCTGGTAAGAGACAACTCTGGAAAAATTACTCACTACATTGGCGTGTTCTCCGATATCACCGAACGAAAGCAGGCTGAATTAGAGCTCGAGACACATCGAAACCACCTTGAAGATCTAGTCAAATCACGAACGGCTGAACTCACAATTGCCAAGGAATCTGCTGAAACTGCGAATATTTCCAAGAGTGTATTTTTGGCAAATATGAGCCATGAAATTCGCTCACCGTTGAATGCCATGACAGGTATGGCGTATTTGATCAGGAAGGGTGGTCTCTCACCCAAACAATCCGATCAATTAACCAAGTTAGAACTGGCTGGAAATCACCTTCTTGAGATCATTAACGCTGTTCTCGATCTATCGAAAGTCGAAGCAGGAAAATTCACGCTTGAGGAGTCGGAGGTCAGTATAGAAAGTGTGATCGTTAATATTGCCTCGATGATTCATGATCGAGTCCAGGACAAAGGGCTTACGCTGATCCAGGATATTTGCCCAGTATCGGGCCCTCTACGAGGCGATCCCACGCGATTACAACAATGCTTACTCAACTATGCGACTAATGCGGTCAAGTTTACTGAGACTGGCCAAGTGACATTGCGTGCCAAGGTATTGGAGGAAAATTCGGAGAACCTATTGCTTCGCTTTGAAGTGGAAGATACAGGTATTGGAATCAACCCTGAGACCTTGAGCAGGCTCTTCTCGGCATTCGAACAAGCAGATAACTCGACGACCCGGAGGTACGGAGGTACTGGTCTGGGTCTAGCAATCACCAAAAAACTTGCTGAGTTGATGGATGGTGATGCCGGCGCAGAGAGTACCCCGGGCATGGGGAGTATTTTCTGGTTTACAACTCGGTTGAAGAAAGGCGGATTCATCAATGCGGCAGTCAATGTCGCTGCCGATCAAGCAGAGAAAGTCTTGAGGCAGGAATTTTCTGGAACCCATTTGCTTCTCGTTGAGGATGAGCCAATTAACCGTGAAATCGCTGAAATGCTCCTACAAGATGCCAACATGCTGGTCGACTGCGCCGAAAATGGAGTCCAGGCAGTCGAACATGCGGCAACGAGGGAGTATGCGTTAATCCTTATGGATATGCAGATGCCTGAAATGGATGGCTTAGAGGCCACCCGCCGCATACGGCAATTGCCCAACAAACTTGGCGTCCCGATTCTTGCAATGACGGCAAACGCCTTTGCCGAAGATAAGCGGCGTTGCCTGGAGGCAGGGATGAACGATTTCATCATCAAACCGGTCAAGCCCGAATTGCTTTACACCACCATATTGGCGTGGCTCAACAAGTCGAAAAGTGATCGATTAAGTCAGATTGACGGCCAATTACAAGATTAAAAGAAATACTCAAAGACCTTAGCGACGTCCCTCCGTTTTCAGTAGCAGTGGGCTTTAGAGTCCACCTCGGCAGCGGCTAATCCAGGGCCGCAACCGTCACCGCCCGCCCTCTTCAACGACCCGCTACGCAACCATCTGTTTCGCCAGTCGCCCCGCCAGATCCAGCAACGCCGCGCTATTTTCCAGGCCGTCGATGAAGCGTTGCGGGATGCCGGAGAGGCCGGTTTGGGCGCCGGTCAGGGCGCCGGCGAGGATGGCGCGGGACTGGTTTTGGCCGCCGCCGTTGATGGCGTGGAGGACGGCTGATTCGAAGTGGTGGTAGACGGCGCAGGGCATGCCGTAGACGAGGGAGACTTTCCAGGCGGGGTCGATGTGGATGTCGGGGTCGGTGGCGGCCAGGGCTATCGAGGACTGGCTGAGCAGGGCATCGGGCGAGGGGAAGCGGCCGGCGGTTGGCGCTTCGGGCTGGCCGGCTTGCGGCGCCTGCAGGTTGCCGCTGGTGACGGTGTGGAAGGGGAGTTCGCCGGATTTGACGCGGGCCATGAGCTTGGGCGAAATGGCTGCATCGAGTTTGTGTCCTTCAACCAGCATGCCGAGGACGGCGCCAAAGGCGACGGTCATGGCGACGACGGTGCCGTCGGTTTGCGTCAGCGCGGTATTTTGGCTGACGGCCGCGGCGAGTTGGGCTGGTTGCAGGGCGTAGCGGATGGCGATGCCGAGCGTGCGTTCGGCGGCTTCGGTGGTGTCGGCGTTGCCGCCGACCTGCCCCCAGGGCAAGGCGGATTTGACCCGCAGGCGCCAGGCTTCGCGGATCGACTGGCTGGTGTAGCCGCCCGGTCCGTTCATCGGGGTGCCGTCGAGTAGCGGGAAGAGTTCGTCGTCGAGGCGTCGGCAGAAGTCGGCTTCGTCGTAGCCGGCGCAATCGACGAGCGACTGGACGGTGAGGCGCAGCAGTATTCCGGATTGCGAGAGTTGCCCGGCTTGCATGCCGGCGTGGTAGCGCCCGGGTTTGGGCGTGGTGTAGTCGCTGATCCACGGGCCATGATCGGCGTGAAGTTGATCGAGGTCGTAGTACCAGTGCGGGCCAAGGGCGAGGGCGTCGCCGATGAAGGCGCCGATCAGGGCGCCCATGGCGCGATCTTCAAGGGTGGGGGCGGGGATCATGGCCGGGCTTGTAGTTTGTCTTGCGTTTGGGTGGCGAAATCGCTGGCGTCGTGGCGCTCGTGCAGTTGCTCTTCGAGCGGCCCGGTGACCCGGTTGACCATGCGGCCGCGTTGGGCGGCCGGGCGCTCGGCGATGTCGTCGGCCCAGCGAACGACGTGGGTGTATTCATGGACCTGCAGGAATTCGCCGGCGTCGTAGAGCTGGCCTCTGGCCAGGGCGCCGTACCAGGGCCAGATGGCCATGTCGGCGATGCTGTAGTCGGCGCCGCCGACGTAGGGGTTGTCGGCCAGCCGGCGGTTGAGGACGTCCATCTGGCGTTTGACTTCCATGGCGAAGCGGTCGATGGCGTATTCGATTTTGCTCGGCGCGTAGGCGTAGAAATGGCCGAAG